>JBPCXM010000139.1:0-4784 GCA_051008535.1 Pseudomonadales bacterium
ATTGAGGGCTATCGTGCCCCAAGCTTTTCGATCGATAAGAGTAATGATTGGGCATATGATGTCTTGAGCGAAATTGGTCATACCTATAGCTCGAGTATTTATCCAGTTGTTCACGATCATTACGGGGTGCCCGATGCGCCGCGTTTTATGTATCAGACTAAGCAGGGAATATGGGAAATTCCTTTGAGTACGCTTGTGGTGGCGGGTAAAAATTTCCCTATTTCTGGCGGGGGATACTTTCGCCTGTATCCCTACAAACTTTCGGCCTGGGCCATTAGAAGAATGCAAGCTTTTGATCAGCAGCCCTATAATTTTTACATGCATCCCTGGGAAGTTGATCCTGATCAGCCTCGACAAGAAGGGCTGCCGTTAAAGACCAAATTTAGACATTACGTGAATTTGCACCGAGTTGAGCCTAGATTGCGTAAAATGCTCTCAGATTTCAGTTGGGGGCGTCTGGACAGTTTTATTGGTCGCAGTGGTTCTGATTAGATTAATTCAGTTTTGTTTAACGTAAAGTGATGCTAGACCGCTTTCCTGTAAAGCTTGTCGATGGCATCGGTACGCGGGCCAATGTGAAAAACGACCAGTTATTCTTGAGCGGCAGCAGTTCAGGTGAAAAAGATTAGATCTCGCAAATGCCCATGTACACACTAATTATCGACACCCACATCCACCTTTACCGTAAGTTTGACTTGAGTTTGCTGCTCAAGTCTGCGTGTGAAAATATGAGGACGTATTTCTCCAGTAGCCAATTGAGCGGCACGTTGCTGCCCGTGCTAGGTTTAACGTCGACACCGTCTGAAACAAGTTGGCGGGAACTGAGTGAAATTCAGGTTAGCGGCGCCGCAATTGATGGCAAAGGAGGAGAATGGCAACTAAGCCAGACGGGCGATGACACCTTGTTCCGAGCTTCAAACCCGATGGGAGATGATGTTTACCTGCTGCGCGGTCATCAATTAATCACGAGCGAAAAGCTTGAATTGCTGGTGCTTGGTAGTGAGTCGCCAGCTTACGACGCCGAACGAGGTTTAATGTGGCACGTTGAAAACAATTTGTCTGAGTTGATGATTATTCCCTGGGCGGTAGGAAAGTGGTTAGGTCCTCGAGGAGCAATAGTTAGCGAGGTTATGGATCGCTATTCAGACTCAATACACCTCGGTGACAACGGCGGTCGGCCTGCAATTTGGTCTCACGTCAAACAATTTAAAGAGGCTGCACACTCTAAAGCTGCCATTTGGCCTGGAACCGACCCCTTGCCCTTGCCCGGTCAAGAATGCACAGTTGGTTTGAACACCATTACTGTTGAGGGGGTGAAATTGGGGACACTCTCAGGCAAAGATCTGGTGGCATCACTAGCGACAAACAACAGTTCGATCATTACTCAAGCGCGTAGGGAAAACCTGTTCGGTTTCTTCTACAATCAATTAAGGTTACGTTTACCTGTGAATTAATCAGTGAATATTCTCTTACTTGCGCCGCACCCGTTCTACCAGAATCGAGGTACACCAATAGCCGTGGATTTGCTCATCGAGTCACTTTCCAGGGCAGGGTACAACATCGATCTATTAACCTTTAATGAAGGCGATGGCCGCAATCATCCCAATTTGACGATATATCGTGTTGGGAATCTGTTGAAATTTAGCAATATTCGCCCGGGTTTCTCCGCGAGGAAGCTCGTGCTTGATGTCGTTATGTTTTTTCATATGGTGCGTTTGTTAGCCGGCAAACGCTATCGCGTGATCCATGCAGTAGAGGAAAGCGCATTCATCGCCATGGTGCTTGGTTTCGTTTTTCGAACACCTTTCATTTACGATATGGATTCGTCTTTAGCGACGCAAATGATCGATAAATATCCAAGTTTGTCGACCATTGAAAAACCGTTACGCTGGATCGAATCATTACCCATCCGTCGGGCATGTGCGGTTATCCCTGTTTGTGATGCGCTAAAGAATTTGGCATTGCGATATCGCTCTGATGACCTGTATCTATTGAAAGACATTTCTTTGCTTGATAAGAGTTGTTCATTGGGTTCGACGCCGGCAGTCGATAATTTGCGCGAAATAGGCGACCCCAGTAGTGACATATTATTGTATATCGGAAATATGGAGCCTTATCAGGGTATTGACCTGTTATTGGAAAGTTTTGCACTGGCCGTTGATGGAAAAGCGGATTTAAAGCTGATCGTCATTGGTGGTGCCAATGACGATGTTAACAAATACAAAAATCTTGCGAATAATCTTGGTATTGCGGAGAAGGCGTATTTCCTCGGTCCTCGGCCCCTCGAATTCTTGAATGCGTATTGTTTGCAGGCTAAGTTACTGGTGTCTCCTAGGGTATACGGCGAGAATACACCGATGAAAATATACAGTTATCTCGATTCAGGGATACCCGTACTTGCAACTCGACTCCCCACCCATACAGAAGTTATGAATGACGGTAATAGCTTTCTGGCTGAACCGAACTCAGAGGCATTCGCAGGCGCGATAGTCGAAGTGTTTGCGGATTACGATGCTGCACTGTCTCGCGCGAATGTCGCCGCAGCACTTATCGCGCAAGAGCATAGTAAAACCGCGTTTAGTAAGCGCGCTATGTCCATATATAAAAGCCTTTTTGGTGCCTAGTGTGCTGGACTCCAATCTTGAGAGCCAGGAGCGCTACGACATTGCAATAATAGGAGCGGGCATCTATGGTGCGTGTACTTGCTGGCTTGCAAACCACTATGGACTAAAGGTTGCACTCATTGAAAGAGGCGACTTTGCCAGTGGCGCATCTTCAAGTAGCTTAAAAATAATACACGGTGGTATTCGTTATTTGCAATCACTTGATCTTTTTCGGACTATAGATTCGATTAAACAGCGTAAAACCTACTTATCGCTTTTTCGTCATTCGACGACAACAATGCGATGTGTCATGCCGCTCTATTTGAAGGCGCTAAATAATCCGTTTATCGTATTTCTTGGTTTTTCAGTTTACAATTTCTTGTCTAGAATTCTGAGTAGCAAAGAAGAGCCGCGCTATTGGCAATCATGCGTCACCAGTAAGGAAGCAAATGATCGCAACCCTATTATCCGTTACGAAGGCCACTCCGGTCTTGCAGTTTGGCATGACGCACAAATGCAGCACCCTGAACGAGCAGTACTCGACTTTGTTATAACGGCCAAGAAAAACGGCGCCACTACCTTGAATCATACTAGCGTTGTTTCTATCAATGCGAGTGATGGAAGTGATAGTCTGGTAAAGCTGCGGTCTGGCGATGAGCAACGAGAAACGTCGATAAGATCGAAGATTGTCATTGATTGCACCGGTGGTGAAAGCAGGTTTGCAAACGACAATCAGTCGCGCACAACAAAATATGTTCGTGCAGTGAATTTGGTATTGGATCTTCCGGCCGCCGACGCATGCTTTACCGCAAATATTCAAGGTAAGATCGGCAACCGTTTATTGCTTCTATGCCCTTGGAAAACTCACACGATAGCAGGTACGTGGTATTTCCCGTTAGATCACTCAGGGTCGAGCGGGCTATCAAGCGATGAAATTAAAAGTATGCTGGCCGACATCAATGAGCTGGTGGCACAGATTGTCACCGTAGAAAATATTATAAATATTCACTTGGGATTACTACCGCTGGATACCTCATATAAGCGCGGAAATAACCTCGCGGATTCACTAGCCAAACGTTCCCGGTTTTATAGAGATAGCGCCAACCCCATGCTGTTTCGCCTAGAGGGAATAAAATATACCTCAGCCCTTTTTGACGCCAAGCGAACACTAGACAACATACTTAAAATTGCTGGCGTTAAACGCAAGGTGGTTGTATCCAATTTGGCCCAAGTGGCACTGCGCAGTAAGGTCAAAAGTACTGTGGCTTTGGCAAATTCCCTCGTGCAGTCCTATCCTTTTTGTAGCAGGCCAGTGGTTGACCGACTGATATTGCTCTACGGGCAATGCAGCGAATTTATCTGCCAAATCGCAGACGCCAATACAGAATTACGCGCGCCTATTTCTGGGATAGATGATTCTTTGTTGGCAGAGTTGGATTATTTGAGTGAGCAGGAGATGCCTGCCAGTCTTGCTGATATGTTGACGCGAAGGTTGGGCGAGGGAGCGATAAGAATGCCGCGTCGCGAGACGATTGACGCGGTTGCCAGCTTTATGGCCAGCAAACTTTCTTGGACGAACGAAGAGCGCATAGGTCAGATTCAAAATTTCCAACACAGTTACGGCTTTGGATTAAATTTGTTAAAACGTCGAGTTTAAGTTATGCAAGATAAGGCAAGAGTTGTGGCTATAACTGGAGCTACCGGATTTCTCGGATCAAATATCGCTGAGTCGCTGATAGCCGATGGTGTCGACGTCCGCATTTTTGCCAGAGACAAAGAAAAGGCCAGGCAATTCGAGGGGCGTGCAGCCAAAATTGTTGTCGGAGAAATCGACGATCAACAGGCGGTTCGGCAACTTATGGAAGGTGCAAGTGATGTTATTCATTTGGTTTCCAATTTTCGCACCGCATCAGGTCCAGCAGAAAGCTACGAGCGCATTAATGTCGAGGGTACTCGACTAGTACTGGAGGAGGCGGAGCGCGCTGGGATTAAACGGTTTGTGCACTGCTCCACTATAGGTGTTCATGGTGACGTACTAGAAGTCCCTACAAAGGAAACGTCACCGTTTAACCCAGGTGATCTTTACCAGACAACGAAATTAGATGCCGAAAAGCTGGCGCAATCCGCGATAGAAAAGTCTGCAATGGAAGTTGTTATCGTTCGGCCATGTTCGCTGTATGG
>JBPCXM010000140.1:0-2843 GCA_051008535.1 Pseudomonadales bacterium
AGGCTTCCAGAAATGCTCGTAGGGCTTTCTCATCCTCCAGAAATTCTTCCGGGTAAGTAATCAGCGACAAGATGAGGCGAGCCACCCATTGGCTTACCAACGTCAGCGTCACTCCGTCCCGAATCTGCCCTTGCTCGCAAGCCCGCGTAAAGAGCGGTTCCAGCATTTTTTGCGCCATGGTATAGAAATTAGCCGGCGACAGATTGATGCGATCAATGACCGCATCGCCACCTTTTCCAAATAACAGGATATTCATCGGCCGCGTACGGCGCCCGCGCATGATATACAAAATACTGTCCACCAGGCTATCTGCGAGGTTATCGTGGTAACGAGTCACTACCTTCATTTCCTCTTGCTGCTGCCTAGCGTCGCGCAGCACCACTTTGCTTAGCAAGTCATCGCGGTTATCCACATAACGGTACAGGGTCGTGCGGCCAACGCCTGCGACTTTGGCAACTTCTTCCAATGTGGTCTGGGCGATGCCGTTGGCGGTGTAACACTCCAGCGCCGCATCCAGAATTCTGATCAGTGTCAGCTGTGCCTTGGTGTGCCTCTCTGCCAAACCCATACCACTTCTCTCATCAGCTGCTGGCCAGCATGGCCACATTATAGTTCATTTTATTAAAATTATTTCATTTAGTACATATTTTGGAACAGATAACTGTATTTGTCCATTTAATGTCGTATTATAGAACATTGATAAACAAATGTTCAAGCACGACGAGGGGATAAACGATGCTCAAGAAAACATATTTAATGGTTGCCGCCATCCTGACCTTACTGGGAGGCAACATCGGCGCGATCGCTGCTGCCGATGAAATCGACTTGAATACCAAAGATGTTCGGGCAGGAGGTACGCCAGTAGGAGACCTCATCCGAGTTCCCATCAAACGAGTGGCCATCACCGACAATGTATTCTATGTATCCGGCCTGGCCAACGTTTATCTAGTCAACACCTCTGAAGGTGCCGTGGTGATTGATACCGGTTTTGCGCATCAGGCTCCCAAACAAATGGCACTGTTAAAGGAAGTTTTAAACGGACCAGTTAAATACATTTTTTTACCACAGGGGCAACAGGATGACATCGCTGGTATTCCACTAATAAAAGAAGAAGATACCCAAATCATCATGACCCGCGCGTCCACCGAATACATGGTACATCGCGCAAAAGCGGGAAAGTTTCTGCTCCCACGCTATGCGGCACTCTACAGTTGGACTAACGAGTTAGCGCAGAATACCAGTCAACAAACACGACAGGGAAGGCCGCCTGCCTACGCACCCATCACGCCGGATATACTGGTTGAAGATAAGATTGGCTACCAATTCGAACTAGGCGGGGTCAAATTCGAGATTATTGCCCTACCCGGCGCGGAGGGCATCAACTCGGCCGGTCTGTGGATGCCGGAAGAAAAAATTCTGTTCGCCGGCGGTGGTTCAGTTGGCCCGGAAGTTCCAATGTGGCCCAATCTGGGCACCGTGCGCGCCGACCGTAACCGCATACTTACCGAGTACATCGATACCATCAACACCATGATAGACCTGGCACCGGAAATGCTGTTACCGGGCCAGGACGAGCCTATTACCGATAAAGACAAGATTATGAGCAATCTTGTATTGCTCCGTGATGCTGCAGTCTATGTGCACGATGAAATCTGGAAAGGGTTGAGTGCAGGTAAAGACGTCTACGAGCTGATGCGGGAAATAAAACTACCTAAGCACCTGGCACATCTAAGCCAACAGCACGGCCGTGTGGAATGGACCGTACGCGAAACCGTGAATCAGACGGGCGCCTGGTTCCAATACCGCTACACCAGCGAACTCTACCCATACCGCCCCCATGAAATTTATCCGAAGCTGGTCAAGCTGGCTGGCGAAAAGAAGGTCCTCAAAGAAACTCGTAAACTGCTAAACGCGGGCGAGCTCGAGCAAGCCATCATGATGGCAGAAGCGGCATTGGAAGCCGATCCGGACAGCAAAAGAGCACTGAAGGTGCAGCTCGACGTGCTGGAAGCATTATTAAAACGTGCTCAGAAAACCTACAACACCTTCAGCGAAGTCGCGTGGTTACAAGCGCAGATTTCCCAGGTGCAAGCAAAGATCGCCGACTAACGCCGACCAGCAATAAGGTGGAAACCTCAACAGATCGCCGCACTGGCAATAAGGTATGGCGATTCTTTTTGAGCTCCACCGATTCTATGGATCAAACGTATAAGCAGTCATGTTAAAAGCCAGCTTGAAAATCCTGTTGCTGCTATTGCTTGTCTTACTAGCCGCCGGCTGGGTTTTCTGTTCGGGTCTTGAAGATCGAGTGACCGCTGTTCATGGTGAAAAAATTCTCGAACTACCCAGAGCCGAGGCGTGGACCAAATTACAAGACCTGACGCTGGCACACTTCTATGTACCCGGTATAATTAAAACCGAAATCGTCACCGAACAAACAGTGGGGGTGGGGGCAAGCCGCCGCGTATACCAGGAGACCGACGACTATCTCAACGAAACCGTGATTGACTGGGTAGAAGGCCAGGGGTTTACTTTGCGCTTGCACCGGGATAACGGCAGCGCACCGTTTCCCTTTCAACAAGCATCTTATACCTATCATTTGCGTGATAGCGGTAATGGACATACCCGGGTAGATACTACGCTGGAGTACGCCATGGGCGCTGGATGTCTGGGGTACTGGCTAGATAAATTGTACCTGCACAACGTGTTACAAAGCAGGGCCGACGAAGTTCCCGCTGCCCTGAAGCGCTTCTATGAAGCCGCTAACCGATAAGACCAAGAAGCCGAACACACAACCCTGAGGAGGGAGCTCCGATGAAACTACGAAACGTTCCAACAACAGT
>JBPCXM010000141.1:0-4386 GCA_051008535.1 Pseudomonadales bacterium
CGTGTAGAGCTGCCAGTCACCATTATCCAAGCGGTAGCCAATGGATGCGCCTTCACTGGCGCTGGTAATCGTGGCGCTACCGTTGATAACGGCTACTTTAGGGGCGGCAGTTTTTTGCTGCTCTCCGCCGGACTGGAAGCGTTTAACCATCGTTGCTTCCGGCTCGTCACTCCAGTCTTCTACTCTCTCGCGCCATTCGGCATAGGCGTTACGCATACGCGCTAAATCATTTGTATATGCAGGGTCGCTTGCCACATCGTTCAACTCGTGAGGATCAGCCTGAAGGTCAAATAGGCGTTCGTCTCCCGGCGGCATAAACCAGAGTCGCTGCTGTTCGTTCAGCTTGCCAGCTTCCAGTAAATCGAACATCTCGCGCATCATGGCAATGCTGTCACGGTACTTCAGATGATGGCCGCCTTCCTGAGTCGGATGATAACTGCGAATATATTTAAAACGTGTGTCGCGTACCGCTCGTTGCCTGTCGGCTATTTCGTCGATACGATCACGCGAGGCATAGATATACTCACGCTTGGGAATATTGTTATCGGTCAGGTCCTGACCGTGGGTATAAACCGGTATCTTTACTCCAGCCAGAGCAAGAATAGTCGGCGCTAGATCCACGAAACTGATTAAGCGCTCGTCAAATTCACCTGGCTTTACATTAGCTGGTCGGTATTTTTCGGGCCAGCGAATGACCATAGGTACTTTGATGCCGCTATCGTAAAGCTCGCGTTTGGCTCGTGGCAAACCGTCACCGTGGTCGGTCGTCCAGATAACAATAGTGTTTTCTACCAGTCCATCCTGTTCGAGTTGATCGAGAACTTCACCAACTTGCTGGTCGAGAATGGCGATGTTGTTGTAGTGGCGAGCGATATCGTTGCGCACCGTAGGTGTATCTGGATAGTACGGCTCCAGCACAATCTGCGCCGGCTCAACCGGATCATTGGCCGGCGGAAGGCCTTCCTTCCAGGCACGTAGTACCTGCATTACAAAATGCATTACTCCACTGGGCCAATGACCCAGCGGAGTAAAGACACCGCTTTCGTGGGTGACGGGGAAATTCAGGTATCCAAAGAATGGTTTTTCAGGTGGCGCATCTCGCCAATGCGGATCGCTACCTTCGGCATCCCAAATGGTAAATGGACCAGTACCAGGAAAAGGGGAAGAGAACTGATAGTCAAGCTTATTGGTAGTGTAAGTGTAATAACCCGCGGCGCGCAGATGTTCGGGAAATGCCTTCATATGCGCCGGGGGGACGGCTTTGTATCCTCCCTCAGGTCGCGAACTGGCCCGCATATGCTGCCCACCAAATGAAATCTGGTGTACCCCCATAATGGTAGCGGCGCGGCTGGGCGCGCATACCCCCGCTGTAGTAAACGTGTTGGGGTAACGCACGCCCTCACTGGCGAGCTTATCGATGTTGGGTGTTACCGCGACGCTATCGCCAAATGCGCCCACGCGCGGGCTCATATCTTCGGCCATTAGCAGCAGGATGTTGGGATGATCGCTCTGGGTCTGAGCAAACACCAGAAACGGTATCACTAATAGTGTAAGCGATATTTTTTTTATCATTGACACGGTCGTAAGTACAATAGCTGCGCCTCTACGTTTCAGTGGTCGTCTTGGCCTGATCAATAAATATCGGTGAACTCCAGGCGCGCTCTTCTGCCGACTCCAGGCAATCTTTATCGCGCGTGGCGCGCTCGCCAATACAAAAGTTCATTTTGATACAATTGCCCTGCGTATCGTATTCGCAATGAAACGGATCACCGTTAATCGCCGGAGATGGTTCCTGAATAGCACGCACGTAGTAGACAGTTTCCCTGCCTTGCTGCAAAAACTCTGTATCTTCAAACTCAACGACACAACCGTTTGGTTCGGGCGCACAATCAATGGTCTTCCAGGCATTGTTTATCAATGGCGCTATTTTTTCTTCGGGACTCAACTGCGGCGTAATTCTTACCACTTCAATTCGGGTAATTAACTTGCGCGCATCGCTGGGGTTGTAACATTCCCCGTGACAAATCTGCTGCAATCGTTCGGCATTCACTGCATCTTCTATATAATCAGGGCAGCCGGGTATTTGTTTGAATGCACCGGCGGCCTTGACACGGAAACGCGGATTTTGACCCATCACGACTTCACTACCCATCGGCGCTGTGCCATCGATACCGTTGAGCAAATCAAACCACAACAGGATGCGATCACCAGAGGTTGCGTACACCTCCTTGCCATGCAGTCCCTCCCAAATAGCATCCCGATCCCGTCCGCTGGAATGAACGGCTACCAAGCCACCGGCATAGTAGAAAGACCCTTTGCGGCTTTTTTTACCATACGCCTTCATAAACGGTATATCGCTGGCATCCTGGGGTTCGGCTAGCCGTTCTTTCTTTTTGGTATTTCCGGTCATACCGCCACTCTTACCGGTTTCTTTGCTGTCCGTCATCCACAGCCGATCCAGTTCCTTGTAGGCAGAACCGGGCCGGGCCTTGTGATTATCGCTGGATGCTATCATGCCGAAACGAAAACGTTTAGGTGCACCAGGCCCCGAGAAGTCACCTAACGCCAGGTTATATTGGGCCGACATTTTCGGCACATAGTCAAAAGCCGGCATAAATTCTCCGAGTAGCTGACCGCAATAGCCCCATTCTTCTGGTTCGGCGCCCGCTACTACGAAAGTCCCAGCGTTATCCTTCGCTTCGATAAACAAGCGCCGAGCTTCTTTAACCCGGCTTTCGCATTGTGTCGATACGGGGTCATCACAACGGTCGCGAATCAGTTCACCGGCTCGCCAACAACAGGGGATAAAATTATCGGTTGGTTCTGGACAGCCCAAATTACCCCCACCATTACTTACCTTACGCTGCCAGTCTGCATATATTTCGGAATTACCATGGCCGGAATACACTTCCAGTAAGCGTTGCTTCTCTGGATTGTGCTGAGCAATCTGCGTCTGGAAGTCGGCATCAGCCGGATTAGTCACTCCCCAACCCAGGCCATGTGGGATCACCACGCTATCGAAGCCCCACTGATCCAGCTTCGTATACAGTTCAGCAGGTGTTGGCGCGGCCTCACGACAATCATCGGGTAAATCCCGCACATCCACGCCTTGCTTACACGAGGGTACTGCTTTGACCTCGTTAAAGTAGTAAGCAAATTCCTTGTAGGCGTTAAAGCCGCCGGTGAGTGCCATACCGCCAATCGCAAAGGAGGGCATCGCTTTCAACATCACGTATTCGTCGGTGGAAGCAATGGGGCGCGTGGGTATGCGGCCGTTCTTGTACTCGCGCAGCACCACATTTTTATGGCCATAGTGAGATTCGCCCTCACCGCCCTGCGACCACTCCCAGCCCAGAAAAGCGACGGTATCCGGATTCGCCGGGTCTACCGCCACGGCGTTGCATTGTTGAATGGACTTTACCGTATCAACCCATACTCTGGGTGACAGTGCTTCCGCATGATCGTTGACGCTCCAGAAATCCAGCGCTGAGCAATAACGGGCGAAATCGCAGGCGTCCGCTGGTGGCGTCATGCCATTGCCGGTGACCATGGGAAGGCTGAACATATAGGCATCCATGGAATAGGTGGTATGCACATGCAAATCGCCGAACAGAATTTGCTTGTCAGCTTGTGGGTTTTCAGCCCCAGCTAATGCTGCCAACTGCTGGTGAGTGTCGTCTTGGCGCTGTTTGCGTTGCTCTACTGCGGTGTCGGGCAGCTTTGCTTGATTGATTTCGCCTGGGCCCTGTGGCCCACCCCAGTAGCCTAATCCAACAGACAAGATAAAAAGCGCAACAAGCGACACCGCCACTAACAGCCCAAACAAAATTTTCAGTAGGCGCTTCATAAATCTACCTTCATCGTTTGCGCGCAGCCGTTTGTCAGAAGCACGGGCCAGGCATTATTTTAATCAGTCAAACAACGCTTTCCATCTATTCTTGATGGCCAGAATAAATGTATCAAAAATTGTCGCAATACCCACATTTGACGGCGTCATCAGTGCTTCCAGTCCCTCATCGTTTTGTTGCCGCATCCACGTGTTCAGTAACGGCCGCATCTCTTCGAGTACATTGGCGTACGCCGATAAACCCGCCAGATTCCGCAACTCGTAAGGATCTTTTTCGATATCATACAATTCTTCTGCCGGGCGGTGTTGATAGCGTTTGATCCGTTGTGAGGCGAAGTCATCGGTTTTTGCCTTCTCTACCCAACTAAACCAACCACCTTGCCCTTTTTCGGTGACATTATTCTGAAACTTACCATCAGGATTCAGGTTGCGGATATATTTGTATTGTGCCGTTCGAACCGTACGAATCGGGAAGGCATCCTCGGCATTGCGAATGCCCAAGGTGGTATGCGTAGCAAATATCTGATTGTGGTGTGTTT
>JBPCXM010000142.1:0-3039 GCA_051008535.1 Pseudomonadales bacterium
GCCAGGTGTGGAACGACACTCACGCGCTGGTGTTAGATGAGAATGATCAAACAGTGGGGCCCGGCGAGGAGGGCGAACTACTGATTAGCTCGCCGACCAGAATGTGCGGCTACTGGAACAAGCCCGGGCTCAACGCCAGCGTATTTTTCATCCGCGCCAGTCCCGATGGTGACGAAGAGATATATTTCCGGACCGGCGACGTCGTCACGACTAATGCGGATGGTGCGCTGGTTTTCATCAGGCGCAAAGACCAGCAAGTCAAAGTACGCGGCTACCGCGTTGAGCTGGAAGATATCGAATCAGCGCTGGTTTCGCATGAGGATGTGGAAGAAGCGGTGGCGTTTGTTACTAAAGAGAATGATGATGACGCTGCGCGTATAGCAGCCGTTGTAACGCTGCGCGAGGAGAAGCTTGGTACTCTAAAAGAACTTTCCGGCCACGCCGCCCGCATTCTGCCACGGTATGCCATACCATCGATCATTAAACGGATGGCAAGCCTGCCGCGCACCTCCAGCGGCAAGGTTAATCGGCTGGCGGTGCAGGATGTATTTGCCCGCGGCGACCTCGATCAGTAGTAACGCGCTGTAACTAGACCCTTAGTTTGACAACAAGTCCTTCGGCCTGGCCGCATCTCCACGCGTGTAATCACAAACCCCTTCGGGAAATATCCGCTGCAATTCTTCGCGATGCGCTGCAACATCAATGGGTGCGTAAACGCCCAGGGCAATGGCGGCATCTACCGATTGCAGATGGCATTTGAAAATGTCTCCAGCGTAATCGTCGCCGGCCACAATCCGGGGAGTGCTGAAAATTGGGTATTCGTCCATGCACCTGCCATTGGGTTTGCCATTCCAAACGCCATCCCAAACAGCATCGCCACTGGCAATGATTTGGCCTGTTTGAGTGTAGCATCGGTCTGTCGCGTTAGCAGGTTTCGCATCGGCGATACTTAATTTTGGATTTGAACGCCTTTTTTCCAACCAAGATTCCAGCACGGAGAAGGCATCGTCCAACGGTATGTTGGGTTTGCGTGAAAACCAGATAAGCTGATTGCCGGCATGGCCCTGGCTACGCAACATCCTGATGCGTGCTGAAAAAGATTGCAAACTGTGGTGCATGTCCAGTTCGGGTTCGAGGTAGTGGCGCAAATCTATCACCGGCATCGACAACTGGCCGAGAAAAACCTGACCGGATCGGTAGGCCGCAGCGATCGCCTCGACATCCCCTTCGCTACGCCGGGCAGCCGTGTCTCCGCCGTCTTTGGTATGCATATTGTGATGGCTCCAAATTGACAGTTCCGACAAGCTGGACCGACCTGCGGCAAACAACCAATAACGTTCGGGTTGCATCGCGGCTGCCGGTTTCCAGCCGCCGATGTGTTCATTCAACTTCACAAATTCCGCAACGCTAATTTGTTTTTGTTTAAGCGCTTGCAGTCCGTATTGCACGCCAACATTGTCATAGGTTTGCCGGGCGAAACCTTCGGCATCGGTTCCATAGGCCCGTTTGAGATTGTCCCAATAGGTCCACGGTGTTTGCGCCGCGACATCGGCTGCAAACAACGACCCGAAATAATTGTAGTGCGGGTTCGCGATCTGCGGTGTCAGATTGCGCCAGCTTCGGGTGCACTCCGTCTGACCTTTTGACCACCTGGGCCAGCTGCCTTTCGCGAGCGTCTGTAACACCCGCATGCCTTCGAAGGCGTTGTTTAGATCGTCACTCGCGTTAAAGCCCTCAATCCAGGAACGCTGCGACCAGGTTTGCCACTTTTCGTTATCGGCGTCAATGACGTCAAAGTAGTGTTCCAGCAACTCGCAATCCATCACCGGGGTTGTCTGCGTGACCATGTCGGGGTACGAGTACAAAGCAATGCCTCCGTCCAAAAGCCCGGGTCGGTTTTGACCGATCAGATATTGTTGTATCGCACCACCGGAACCGCCGATTCCTATCGTGTAGCGAGGCTTGTCATAACGGGTTGAAAATTGCCGTTTGACACGAGCTACAGTATCTTCGGCCAATTCGATGTCGTAGCCATTGGATGTTTGATTGGCGGTCGAATACGCAACCGCATAACCTTTCTCCAGTTCTGCCACACGCCGCTCGGGAATGAAGTCGGGCCTAATACTACCCTGCCGCCTGCCAATACCAACCCCGCCACGAAACTGGTAGATGAGTCGCCGATTCCAATAGCGCAAGTCTGGTTTTTCCGGCGTATCGTCGGGACCTCTTAATAGGGTAATGAGATAAATGTGTCGATTGATCGTACCCATCTCCAGACGGACGACAAAGGGGACGATCTCGCCGTCAATCGATACTTCATCCACGTCACTCGAATTTGCCGACAGCCGGAGAAAATCCCCAGACTCGCGACTGCGGTAGTAGTAATCCACGCGAGTCTTTACGCTACAGTCTTTGCTATAGCCAACAATTTCGTCGGTCTTGTTGCCATCGCTATCGAGGGCATAGACGATTGTGCCGGCGCCATCCTGGTTATCGGGAAGTGGCTGTCCCAACCGCGATCGCTCGCTGCGGCAAGCGTAGGGGTATTCCAGCACACCGCCGTAGGTTGGCGTGACCGGCCCCGTGGCCCCGATAGGTATGGGATACGGGTAAGGGTCCGGCGGCCGGTCTTTTTTTGATGGGTGCGAACCAATATAGGGATGAGTGAAGGCCATGGGGTCATACCCTGGGGGTAAGCCGACGACTCGTGGTTGTTCGGAGTAACGATCAAACGATACGCGCTGCACGGTTACATAGGTTGCGACCACTGCGATGAACAGCAATGTCGCCGATGAGACAGCAACCTTTTTGCGCCTTGTCCATTTCACGATGGAGCTTTTCCTTGCTTCGAATCCAGCATCGACGGCCTCGATTAGTAGTGCAGCACGGCTAGTTGGTCTTGCTATGCGGTCAACGCTATCAAGGTCATTGATTCCTCGTTAGATCGGCCTAGCGGTGCTGGCCCGCATTCAGTGATGCCAAAATTGCGTTGCGAAATACATTTGAAATTTAATAGAAACAGCAGATTACATCAACCTT
>JBPCXM010000143.1:0-3500 GCA_051008535.1 Pseudomonadales bacterium
TCATTGATAGTGACTGTGGGCACCAATGCGGCGCGTTACGCCTATAAGAACTTCAAAAAGCATAGTATCGTAAGCACGCTTATTACCTACGACGGCTTTCAGCATAATGTGGCAGAAGTGTTTGGCAGCGAAAAAGCCGCCTTGAACGCTGGAGTATCGGCTGTCTTGTTGGAGCAACCCGTCAAGCGCTATTTTGAACTGGGTACAACCTTGGTCCCGGAGGCTAAAAAAGTCGGTGTGTTACTGGGGCCGTCTTCATTGCGCTATGAGGCCGAAATCGAAGTCATCGCTGACGCGTTTGATGTCAAGGTCGAATTGGTTAAGCTGAAGCGTTCCGACAATCCCATTCAGGGTATACAACCGGTACTAAAACAGGCGGACTACTTTATTGTTCTACCTGACCAGCAAGGGTTTAATCGCTCGGTGGCAAAATGGGTATTGCAGCTTAGCTATCGTCACCGCGTGCCCGTCATTGGCTATTCGAAGCGCTACGCAGAAGCTGGTGCTATTGCGTCGGTGTTCAGCTCTGCCGACGATATTGCGCGCGAAACGAGCCGTTTATTGTTGTTAAAAATAAACGATCCTGCTGCACCTAATGCGGCGCACCAGGCTGAGGAGTTTTCGGTGCAAATGAATCGCTCTGTTGCCAAAGCTATCGGCATTACGCTGCCGGTTGCGGCGAAAAACCCCGCAGGCAATGGTCCGCAGCGTTATGAGGCAGCCGTGCAATGAACAATGCATTGTCGCAATTAGGCTTGCGTTCGCGTTTATTTCTGATTTCAGCCATTCCTCTGCTTGCCATAACCGTAACGCTGAGTTGGTTCTCGGTGCAGACACGACATAGCGACTTGAACGACGAGCTGGAGCAGTTCGGTACGGCAACTGTTGAGTATTTAGCCTCAGGTGCCCAGTTTGGCCTGTTTGCTGGTGATCAAGACACCCTGAGTGCGTTAATGAAGGCGCCGCTGGCAACGTCACCCGATGTACATGGGCTGGCTTTTCTAGACAGCGAGCATAGCATTCTAGTAAGCAACCGCTACATGCAATTACCGGAACAACTGCTGGCGAGACTGCAGGTGAAGAACGGTCCGGGTGTGCGCCCGGTTAAACATGCGGGTCATCGATATTTTTACCGATCGGTGATGTTAGCCGAGGAAAACATTACCGACTTTGACGATCCCGCGAGCGAAGACAATAGCGGCGGCGCGCCAGTGCTGCTTGGCTGGGTTGTACTGGACGTTAGCGAGCAGCGATTGTTGGCGCGGCAACGCAATATCATTCTCACCAGTCTGGCCGTTGCATTGGCAGGCTTAGCCTTAAGTGCACTTTTGGCCGCGCGAATTAGCCGCAGCATCGCCGGTCCCATTCAGCAGTTAACAACAACCGTCGAGCGCATCGAAAGCGGGGATGCCGATCAACGTGCCCCCGAAGTTGGGCCACCGGAAACCAGAATCTTGGCGCGGGTTGTCAACCGTCTGGCGAACACCTCGCAGAGTACCACGCAAGAATTGCAACTCACTGTAGAGCGCGCCACCAGCCAGCTGCGCTCGGCGATGGAAAACCTTTCCACTCGCAATCAGGAGCTCGAGCACGCGCGTGACGATTTACAAGCCGCACTAACGGCGAAAGATGATTTTCTGGCGCGCATGAGCCACGAAATGCGTACACCACTGACGACGGTCATAGGTTACACACGCTTGTTCGGCAACACCGACCTCGCCGATGATCAACGAGAGTACAACCGGAATATTATTCAGGCGTCTAACCTGTTGCTGGCGACCATCGACGATATTCTTGACTTCGCTAAATTGCAATCCAACGCCTTGCAATTGAATCAAGCGGAATTCGATTTGGAGGCGAGTCTGGATGATCTAATCGCGATGCATGCGCACAACGCCCATCAAAAATCACTTGAGTTGGTGCAACTCGTTGAGGTTGACGTGCCAACAAAATTGTTGGGTGACTCGATTCGCATCAAGCAGATCATCAGTAATCTATTGTCTAACGCGATCAAATTTACCGCTCAAGGGGAAGTCGTGTTACGCGTTGCACTGGAAGCCACCAAAGCCAATACCGCTGAGTTGTTGTTTTCAGTCAAGGATTCAGGTCCGGGCATTCCAGCCGATACTATTCCACGTTTGTTTCAGCCTTTCAGGCAAGCCGACGAAACCATAACACGCCGTTTTGGTGGCAGCGGTCTTGGGCTAGCGATCTGTAAGCAGCTGGTCGAGCTAATGGCGGGCAACATACAAATCGAAAGCACGGTCGATGTTGGTACCGAGGTGACGTTCTGCTTACCGCTAACCGTGGTTGAAGATGAGTCGCTGCAACACACCGCCGAGCTGCCAACCAACAATCTACGGGTGCTATTATACGATAGCAACCCTTGGTCAAGGCGAGCACAGCGCGCGCAGCTCGCGCGTTTTACCCCAAATGTATATGCGGTGCGTAGTATCGCTCAAGTGCACGAACTGTTGGGCAGGGAGGACAATCGCTTCGACTTGGTCGTGTTGGGGCTTAATGTCGCCGAACTACAGGCTGTGCAGTTAGCAGAATTACTATCGAGAATACGTATTCAACACAGCGCCTCGATCTTACTGTTAGCCAGCGCAACCGATGTGGCATCACATGTGCCGGAAAACACCTTACTAGAGTTTGCGCCATTGTATTGCTTATCAAAACCGGTAAGACGCGAGCGCATGTTGGGCATATTAGAGCTGATATCTGGAACTGCACAGACGAAGCCGCAGGAAAACAGATTTGACCAGCCTGGGCAACAGCCGCTACAAGGCTTGACCGTTCTGATCGCAGAAGACAATCGCTTCAACCGTAAGTTGATCAAAGAAATATTAAACCTGTATGGTGCCGAGGCCATTGAGGCCGCCGATGGTGCCGCTGCAATCGCAAGCTTTAGCGCAACAAGCTGCGATCTCGTGCTTATGGATATACACATGCCGCAAGTCGACGGCGTGGAGGCGACGCGGAAAATTGTCGAACTTGCAACGCAACAGCGGCGCTCGGTGCCCGTGATTGCTTTAACCGCCGATTTTACCGCCAAAGACCAGGAGGATATGTTACAAGCCGGCGCGCTGGATATTTTGCATAAGCCCATCGACGAGCAGGAGTTGTTGGCAACGATCTGCGAATTGACGGGCCGTCAGGTCATCGCTAACAGCAATGTCTCCGCCAGCATATTCAACAGCGTCGACACGTCGCCGGCCGCATTGCAACAAGAGCTGACATCACTCACCACGCAGTTTAGGAAGCTGTTGGAAGGCGATCAAAATCAACAGCAATTGCGCGGCAAGCTTCACGAAATGTCAGGTCTTTGTGGTTTGTTTGGTATGGCCGAGCTACGCAGTCTGGTGGCGGAATTGCGCGAAGCTGCATTGCAAGGGCACACCGCCAAAACGCACTATCTTCTAACACGCGTAGAGGCGGAAATTTCCAGCATAGATAATGCTGCGGTTGTGTGAGTCAAATTTTTGACGCGAAACCGA
>JBPCXM010000144.1:0-6106 GCA_051008535.1 Pseudomonadales bacterium
TGCCATGATGTCTTCACGGGCGCTTTCCAATGTAATTTCACCACGCTCCACCTTGTGCCAGGGATGGTTGCTATCAACACCATAACCGCCAAAGACAATTTCGTTAACCTGCTCGTCTGATGCGCCAATTTTTTTCGCGTAGGCACTAAAGGCGTGGAAAGGCGAGTCAGTAAATACGCCACCAAAATCGAATAGCACAGCTTTGATTTCTGTTGTCATTTCGTTACTCACTAAGCTAGTAGAGTCACACTGCCAGTGTCACCATCGAGATACACCCGGTTGCCAGTTTGAAGAAAACGCGTCGCCTGCCTGGTATTGACGACACAGGGCAATCCGTACTCTTTTGCTATGACCGCCCCGTGAGTAACGAAACTTCCCAGATCCGTAACCAGTCCCCCGATCAGGCTAAAATAAGGCGTCCAACCAATATCGGTAATTGGCGTAACGAGGATCTCCCCCGGCTCCAGCGCCACGGCTTCCTGCAGGGTATGGACAATCCTGACAACACCGGCCACGCGGGCATTGACTATGCGCTGCACGACCACGTTCATGGTGGCCACATCCGCGTTGACCTGATCCTCCTGATAGCGTCTGGCGCGGTCGGTTGCAGCCGATGCCACGCAGTGATCGATGGCCCGACGCAAGTGGGTGCTGTCAGCCACGTTGAGTACCGTGTCACACTGCACAGCAAATGAGGCGTCAACCCCATCCTCACCCTGGGCAGAGGAACGTACCGCAACCTTGTCGCACCTCAGCGCAACGTAATGCCGATCCAAATCATCGGGATAGCTGCCCGACTGGGCGCTGCGTATGACAAAGGCCGACGGCACCGGCAGACCCTTGGCTACCAGCCGCGACAGGCCGTAGGCTTTACCACCCACGGAATTATCACTGATTTGCCCTAGGCTGAAAATATCCCCAGTCAAGCGGGCTCATATCCGTGTAACGGGTTAATCCAGTTCAAATTCATAGAGACCGCTCTCATCCTGCAGGCGCCGATATTCCTTGAAATTGACGGGGAAAAGAAAGGGGGCGTGACCTGCCGCATTACGATAGTAGCTGTGGCAGTCGCTGGAGCCCCATGAGAAACGCCCAAATCGATCGGCCATCCAGTCATTATATTTCTCGAAGACTTCTCGCTTGACGCCTATACTTCGCCTCCCTGCTTCCTGCATCTCCTTCAATAAGCGTACAATAGTTTCAACGTTTTTCTCCGCCGTAATGAAATACGATACATTGAGCACCATACCATTGGGGCCGACAGCAAAGAAATAGTTCGGGAAATCTGGCACCGCGATACCCTTGTGCGCCCTTGGATCATCGGCCATAACGTCGGCAAGCGATTTACCACTGGCACCAACAACTTCTATGCGATCGAAATCCAGAATACGGTAGCCGGTACAGTAGATGATAACGTCAACATCGATACTGCGCCCGTCCGCGGTTATCACACCGGTGGATGTGACCTGCTGCAGACCGGATGCAACCAGCTCAACATTATCGCGCGTCAACGCCGGGTAGAAATCATCGGATACCAGACCGCGTAGGCAACCATAGGGTGTATTCGGGATGAGTACCTCTTGCATTTCCGGGTCACTGATGGTGCGCTTGATAAACCGCAGCACCATATTCTCAAACTGACCCATACGCTTATGGCCTATTGTCACCGCGTACTGCACCTGGCCCATCATGAATTGCTGCCACTTTCGGGTCAAGGTGATCAGGAACGGAAAGCGCCGCGCCCGTTGCCGCTGCTTTGGCGAGTAGAGTTTCTTACCCCGGGGCATAATCCAATTAGCCGACCGCTGTAATACGGTCAGGTGATCGGCGATCCTGGCCACCTCGGGAACGATTTGTACGGCGCTGGCTGCCGAGCCGACAATCACCACGCGTTTGCCGGCCAGGTCCACATCATGATTCCAACGGGTACCGTGCCAACTGTCTCCTGCAAACGAATCCATACCCTGCACATCCGGGTACAGCGGCGTGTGCTGGTTACCCATAGCATTAATGACCACATCGAACTCGTAGTCGCCGCCCGCGCTGGATTGCACGCGCCATTTACCCCCCTCTTGGTAGTGGACACTGGTAATGCGGGTGTTCAATTTAATATGAGCGTCTAACCCAAACTCCGTGGCACAACGCGCTAAGTAGGCCTGGATTTCGGGCTGATCGACGAAGTTCGCGGTCCAGTCAGGATTAGGGGCGTAGGAAAACGTGTAAGAATGCGCCCAAACGTCGCAAGCCAGGCCGGGATAGGTGTGCAGACGCCAGGTACCCCCCGGCGCATCTAGTGCATCAAAAATCGTAAATTCGGTGAAACTTTTTTGAAGAAGTTCCCGACCTGCAGCGATTCCCGCGGGCCCGGCACCAATGATGGCTATCCGTAATGTGTTCGTACCAGGCATAATGCCATCCTTAAAAGTTACGCTGTTTTCTATTTGTTTAAATGGCTGGCGGGGCAAAGGTTGGATTGCGTACCAAGCGGATATCTTCCAATCTCGTAGTTGCCGTATCGCGCCAAGGATTATCGCCAGGCGGCAAGATATAAAAAACCTTATCTTTAATCGCTTGTAACACCCGGTCGGCCAACACTCGTGGCGGCAGAGAACCTGCTGTGGCATCTGTTATCGCCGTCATCGACATTTTTTGCATCTCAGTAATATTTTCTTCCGCCAGATCAGCCGGGCGATTTCGCGAAGAGGCGGCAAGACCGGTATTAACCAGCTCTGGGCAAAGGCATGACACATTTATTTGCGGCGCGCTCATCGCCAATTCATGGAACAGACACTCGCTCAGCGCCAACGCGGCATGCTTGGTCATGTGATAAACACCGGCAAACGGCAGAGTGCACATTGCCGCCATCGACGCCGTATTCACAATATGGCACTCGTCACCCTGCGAGATCATCTGCGGCACAAAATGGCGCAGGCCGTGAATAATCCCCCACTGATTCACTCTTATCAGCCACTCGTAATCATCTTCAGTCTGTTCCCAAAGGTGACCACCGGTGTAAACGCCCGCGTTATTACACAGCACCTGAACACTGCCGAAACGATGGATACTCGCCTGGCGCAGCGCAGCCACTGATTCGCCAGAACCCACATCAGTAACTACGCCGATAGCCTCCGCGCCCAACGCTGTCACTGCAACAACAGCTTCGGTCAGCTTGCTCTGCTCAATATCTGCCAGCACGACGTTCATGCCCTGCTCGGCAAACACCTTAGCCATATCCAGGCCGATCCCACTCGCTGCGCCCGTGACCACAGCCGTCTTGTTGCCAAATTCATTCATCGTTTCACTCCAGTTATTGTCGTCACAGGCAAGCTTGCATAAATAAGGGTTGAAGTTATGGGTTAGTAACCTGTAACCTAATGAACTACGGGCGATACGTCAACTACCAAACGTTTAGAATTGCCGCCTCAACACACTCAGGACATCACCATGGTCAGTCCCTCCAAGACCCGCATTCTGGACGCCGCTGAGGACCTGTTCGCGAATAAGGGTTATGGGGCAACCTCAATGGTCGACATTGCTGATGCGGTAGGGGTTCGCGGACCGGCGATTTACAAGCACTACAGCAGCAAAACCGATGTCTATAATGCCGTGGTAGACCGTCTGTTTACGCCAATGAAAACGCATATGGAACTGCCCGCTTCGCTGGTTGAGGGGCAGTCTTTTGAACTGTTGGAAGAACTGGTCAAACACCATATCGACCATCCCAATATCTCCCGCATTATTCAACAAGCTACGCTGAGCTCGGGCGAACGCCTAGAGAAACTGGTCGACGATTGGTACCGGCCATTTTTCTCGAAAATCTTACAGCAAACCGCAGCAATGACGCCGGTCATCATGGCCTTTCATAGCATGCTGCTGGGCTATATTACGCTCGCACCGCTGCACCAGAAGATTTTTCTACTTGATCCTTTGGACGAACACAACATTACGGAGCAAATTAAGCTGCAGAGTCACATGGCAGAGCTGCTGCTGGGGACCACAGCTCCTTCACGCGTATGACAATTTAACTTCACACAGCGCGCGAATTCCGGACATCAAATGTCTGTTGAAACTAGCCTTGCCACGCGTGCTGGAACTTATGTCCGAGCTGGGCTGTCATACTGATGTTTACCATCAACCCTCGCTCCTTTTTCAAAACACTACTTGGTGTAGCTCTTTGCTAATGTGTCGTAACCATGATGCTGAATCAAGTAAACTGCCGCGAGAAATGATTTTGATCTACCGGTCGACACATTCCATACCAGAGAAAGCGGCGCACTCTTACTGGTTCATTAATCTATATTTTTCTTTCGTTCGAATGACATGTCTGCTGTTGGTATTGCTTGCCTCACCGCCTGTTCAATCGGACTTATTAGAAGAGGATAGGGTCAGAAACGGTTCGCATAAGAGCTCCATCGACAAGATCACAGAAATCGATATCGGACGCAATGTTGATAAAGAGCATAGTGCTCCCGATTTTTCGGGCGCGTGGGCAAAAGATTATCTGCGTAGTGATAAATGGGATCAAAAGCTACAATTCCAGATAAATAGAATGCGTTCTGCGGCGCAAAAGCAGAGTAGATCTGGCAGAGATTCGCGTTCTGGGCCGGGAGTAGTCATAAGCCTTAATCAAGGCGCTGGCCGTGGCACTAATATCATAGATCTGGGCCGGTTTGCGGAACTTATTACTCGCAGCAATGATTTGTTCATTACTCAGACCGACAGCGAAGTTCGAATAAAACGCGACGGTTTATCTGACCTTATTTGTAATGACAGCGCTGAGCCAATTAAGACCTCATCCAAAGAGTTTGGGTCAGAGGTTTGCAGCTGGCAAGGACATAAGCTTTTCTTCAGAATTAGTCTGCCGGGCCGGATAGACATTTATCACCGCTTTGAGGTTTCACCGGAGCGCGAATCTATTAACCAACAAACCAAAGTGTCTTACGGTAAACACCTTTCGTTTGATCTGGTGCAGTTTTTTAACTATTACGGACCACCAGACATCGACCAGTTTAATTGCACCCAGACCCTAAGCCGTGGAAAAGTGTGCAGTCGACGAAAAAATGTAACGGGTAGCGAATAATGACGCGTCCTGAAACAGTTTTTCGCACAGCATTGAAAGTTGCAGTTGCTTGCGCCGCGCTGCTGCTGCTGAGTTGTGTCCAGGCTCCCTTGCTTGAGAAAAATTCTGTCGCTTTAGAAGAATCCGCGGTCGTAGAATCACCCGTTCCAGTCGAACTGATTCGGTCCGCAGCTCAATCCGATGAAGAACTACTGTTAGATGTGGGTGTTCAAATATTCAATGTGAGTGAAGATAAAAGCAAGGCCGCGGGTATTGGTGATTGGATCTTTGATGAAATACTGGATATTGAGAGTCAGTATCTGCCCATGGTGCTGCGCAACAGCTTGATTGAGTCCGCGCAGTGGGGTTCGGTCAGGGTACTGCCGCGGAGAGACCCCTCCATGGATTTACAGGTCATAGGTACTATTCTCCAATCGGATGGTTTGTCGCTACAGCTAAACGTTCGCGCGGTGGACAGCACGGGTAGAGAATGGCTGAATAAAACGTATTCCGGCGTTAGCGCAAAGGTGGAGAGGCAAGCGATACGGCGAACTTCGACTATCGATTCAGAGCGTAGCGATCCATTTCAAAGCCTGTATAACCAGATTGCGAATGACTTAACTCGGGTAAAAATATCTCTGTCTAAATCGGAGCTTACGAATATTCGACGTGTATCGGAAATTCGTTACGCGGCCGACTTATCCCCTGAGACGTTTGCGTCGCTGTTAGCTAACAATTCGGATGGCACACGTCGTGTAAGACGGCTACTGGCCGAGAACGATCCCATGCTTGATCGAATTGCTCGCATGAGAATTCGCCACCATGTCTTCATTGATACCGTAGACGAATACTATGCGGCGACCTATCGGGAATCCCTGCCCATATACAACCTTTGGCGGTTTTATTCTCGAGATCAAATGATAGAAACTCAAGCGGAAGAACTGCGTGGGAAAAGCGTTTCAAAAAAAGCAGGAGGCTTTGACATCATGAGTAACAGATATCACCGCTACCAAGCCAACAAAATGTTCGAGCAAGAATGGGCAGAGT
>JBPCXM010000145.1:0-5538 GCA_051008535.1 Pseudomonadales bacterium
TGGCTTCGGGCACCTGGTCTTCGTGGGTGTGGCCATCCACCAGTACGCCACAGGACTCGGGGTTGTCTCGCAGAAAAACGACGGCGAGGCCAGCAAAGACCAGGCAGAGGATAGCCAAAGTCCACAGTGCCTCGTGCCAGCCGCCCGTGGAAATCAGCCAGGCTAGCGCCAATGGTGCAATTGAAAACCCGAAACTCACGAACACGCCACGAGCGCTACTCATCAACCCCCGCCGCTTTTCAAACCAAACCAGCAAAACGTTGATCGAGGCACTGGTCAGCACACCCTGACCGAAAAACCGTACGCCAAAATATCCCAGAGTGATCAGGAGGAAACTGATCACCACACTACCGCCGAAACTGATGGCGAGGCTGTCGGTCACAGAGATAAACAGGATCATTGTCGCCAGGCCACCGCTGGCCAGGGCGACTGTTAAGCGGCCACCGAGTTGGTCATACCAGCGACCTGCCCGAGTAAGCAATAGTGACGAAGCCACGGTGCCGATCAAATAGGCCATGGAGAGTTGCGTGCGGCTAAGGTGCAACGCCTCGATCAGATGGTTGGTGAATACGGCCATGCCCATCGTTTGTCCCGGGATGCTCATGAGAATCCCCAGAGTGCTGAACACCCAGATTAGCCAACCGTAGTAGAACGGCAGGCGACGAATGTCGAAGGGCCAATGAGGCGCGATGAATGGAGATTTGGGTGTAACCATCGAGAAGAAAGCTTGTAGTTTGAGGCGGAGGCGCTATTGGAGCACTAAAATTTTGGGCAGGCCACCATTAAAGTTGGGGAAAAGAACAGCGATGAGTGCGTCCTACGATAGGTCTATGGCAGTGGCCTGGGGTTAGGCAAATCGAAATTGGTGCCCATCGAATGGTTAATTCGCCAATGCCTGCAGTATAAGAAATATAAACGGTATGTGGCGAGCGGATTTTCTCCTCTGGTTTAGTTGACCGGCCACAAACTTTCGCGAAAAGCTTACCTATAGTCCCGAAACTGTACCTGCATAGGTGATATTGTAGGCTGTATGTGTTGAATTGCGGTGAATATTGAACCATGGTTTGCATTGAATTTTACGCCACTTTCAGTAGGGTAATTTATTGGAAATATGAATCTTTAATCTGGCAAAGTGGATCAACTATTCAATGCAAAAAATCCCATACAAGTTCGTCAGGAGCTACGAACAGAGGTAAGAAGTCGGAGGCGTCCACTATTTCCATTAGTTCGCCTCCCGCAGCACCAGGCGCACAATGGAAAAACTCGATGCATTTTTGCATTACTTTTTCCCTGGACGATATGCCTTGCGGAAATTTTCCTCGTTGACTTCCGGCCAAAGCTGCCCCGCCAGATCTATTAACCTATCCCGGCTAATCTGTCGTAGTGGGGGAAAGCGGTCGAGAAAGTTATGTAGGCCGTTTAGTTGCCGATCATATTTTTTGCACCGCTTGAGCTCTTGGCTTTGACGGCGGGCTAGTTCCCGCATGAGTTGCACATATTGAACCAGGTCGCATCATGGAACGTTTTTCCCTCCGTATTCTGGTCGTTCCTCGCGCGGCGATAGAAGATTTAGACGGTCTAAATCGGGGATTGCTTTCATCGCTTCTAATAGATTGTCGCAACTGTTCGCAACGGCTGCAAAGTTTCTACTTTCTGCCGCCTCATTCTTCTTGTGACTGCCTGCGATTAACTCAGGCGCATAGTCTAGGAAGTGAAAGTGGGCCAATTCAGCGATATAGTCCTCACATAGCCGCTCTTGGCCGCCACAGTCCAGCCAGACACGTTTTAGCTGTAATTTTTGAGCGTCCGTCATCCCATCAGCCATACTTAAGATTCCCTCTAAAGCTGGTTACATTCTCTACAGGTTCGATGATCGGCGTTAGTTGGTCGGCGATTTTCTGTAACGCTTCGCGGCGCTCGTCTAAGTAGTCGTGACGGTCATAAATGCCATCGACGCTCTTTAGCTCGTGATTAAGGCAGCGTTCCGCGACATGACCAGAAACGCCGGCGGCGGCTAAGAGGCTGCGATAAGTCCGCCGCAAGTCGTGTACGGTAAAGTGGTCTATGCCCACCTTGCCTAACTCATTAGCCGGTGCGTCACCTGGTTGCACTTTCTGGCCGAACATCTTAGCCAGCGCGTGGTTTAGTGTGTCGTCACTGATATAGTCGCGGCGCTTGCTTGCACGACGGGCCGGGAAAACATAGTCGGAACCGTACCCACGCAAGCGCAACTCTTCTAGCAATTCAATAGCAACTGCCGGAAGCGGAATAGAAATCGCCGCTCCGGTTTTGCTGCGCGATTCCGGCAAATTCCAGACAGCCGCGCCAAAGTCGAACTCTTCCCACCGCGCGGCGATCAGCTCGCCCTTGCGCACTCCCAAAACCGGCAGCAGCGCCATAGCGAGGTAGTTGTCCCGTGTGAAGCTGTCGGAGTTTTCACGGAACACTCGAAATACGGTCTGCAGCTCGTCGATGTTCAGCGCCCGGCTACGGCTTTGCTCAACGCCGCCGGCGTGGTGAACCGAGAACGCCTCGGCGGGGTTCGACTTCATCAGGTCGAGGCGGATACCGTGCAGGAATAGCTGTTTGCAGTAACCTAGCGCGTCATTCGCCACAGTGGGGCGCCCGCTGGCCGCAATCGCCTCTAACGCATGGCGCACGTCTAGGGGATTCACACGGGACAGGGCCAGCTCCGCGAAGCGTGGCGACAGTAACCGCTCGTAAATACGGCGCGGGATGCAGGGGTGCTTGAGGCGCCGCTCGATATCGTTCTTAAGCCAGTCCTTAGCCAGGTCGTCGACGGTGCGAATGCTCACAGTATCCGGCCGCTTCCTTTCTGCCAGCGGGTCGATACCTTTCCGCACGGCCGCTTTTAGTTGTGCGGCCTCCAGGCCGGCACCGGCCAGCGACGTGGCGGGGTAGCGCCCGAGCGTGATCTCGCGGCGCTTTCCATTCATCGTATACCGGACCACCCAAAAGCCCGTGCCTTCGCTGCTCACACGAAAGTACAGGCCGCCCCCGACGGCATGGCGCCCGGGTTGGCCTTTGCGTAGTAGCGCCTTTATCTGTTTGTCATTAGCAAAACTGTCACCATTCCTGTCACCGATATTCTCGAAAATTGGCAAATAAAAGTAAAACGGTGGGAACGAGATTTTTTAAATTATTTTTAATTTACAGAAAGTTACGAAGGCTGACGAACAATTCGGACAATTATTCGATATTCTGGATCTGCTCGCGCATCTGTTCGATCAGCACTTTCAGCTCGATGGCTGCCTGACTGATCGAACTGGCGATCGCTTTGGACGACAAGGTGTTGGCTTCGCGATTGAACTCCTGCATTAAAAAATCCAGTCGCCGGCCGCACACGCCGCCCTTGGTCAGCGCTCGGCGCGTTTCTGCAATATGGGTTTCGAGACGGTCGCATTCTTCACTAATATCGGTCTTTTGCGCGATGATTAGCAGCTCCTGTTCCAGCCTTGCGGGCTCAACGCTGGCTTCCAGTTGTGCCACCCGGTCGAGTAATTTTTGCTGTTGCGCGGCGAGCAACTCGGGCATGTTGCTGCGCAGCTGTTGCAATACTGCATCGACCCCATCCAGTCGCCGCAGAACAAATCTGCCTAACTCCTCGCCTTCGCGTGCGCGCATCGCCACAAGGTCTTGTATAGTTTTTTCGAACAGCTGGATGGCCGCGCTATGTTGCGCCTGCTGATCAACCTTGTTGGTCTGCTGCACGCCTGGCCAGGACAATAATTCCAGCGTGGACGGGGTAGGGCTGGAGGTGGATTGTTGCTGCACAAGATCCAAAGCCGTTAACAACTGCTGCAGTCTTACTTGATCGATGCTGGTCGCCTGGTCTGCTTCCGACCCGGCGCTATAACGCAACTGGGCATCAATTTTGCCGCGTTGTGCGCTGCCGCTCAGTATGTCGCGCAGGTGTGGCTCGATTGCCCGGAAGGCGTCGGGTAACTTAAAACCGGGCTCAAGATAGCGGTGATTGACCGCCCTGACCTCCCAGCTCAGCGTACCCAGATGGTCGGACTGCTCCTGCTGGGCAAAAGCGGTCATGCTGTGCAACATTCATCAACCCAAAAGAAAATTCGTGTGGCATCATTTTAGCCGCAAAAGCAGGCTAGTAAAACCAACTGCGTGACGCGGATAATGCTGTGTATAATGCCGCTCCCGTTTATGCCTCAACCCTGCAAATGCAACAGGTGATTCCATGCAGCGACCGAGCGGCCGTCGAGTCGATCAATTACGTGCCGTTAAAATTACGCGCGAGTACACCCGCCATGCCGAGGGCTCTGTGCTAATTGAATGCGGGGATACCAAAGTTCTCTGCACTGCGAGCATAGAGAAAGGAGTACCGCGCTTCTTACGTGGTCAGAATCGTGGTTGGCTGACGGCTGAATACGGCATGTTGCCACGCTCGACCAACACACGTATGGCGCGCGAAGCCACGCGGGGCAAACAAGGCGGTCGCACCGTAGAAATTCAACGCCTGATTGGCCGCTCGTTGCGGGCAGGGCTTGATTTAAGCAAGCTGGGCGAATACACGGTGCTTATCGATTGCGATGTGTTACAGGCTGACGGCGGCACGCGAGTGGCGTCAATCACCGGCGCCAGCGTTGCACTGGCCGATGCAGTGCGTGCAATGCTAGACAAAAAACAACTAAAGACTGACCCTTTAGTTGGGCTGGTTGCCGCGGTGTCGGTGGGCGTGTATCAAGACGAGCCAGTGCTTGATCTGGACTACGCCGAAGACTCAGTAGCAGATACCGATATGAATATCGTGATGCTTGAACAACAAGGCTTTATAGAGGTGCAGGGCAGTGCTGAGGGCGCGCCGTTTGGTGACGCGCACCTGCAAACCATGCTGGAACTAGCTAAAAAAGGTCTTGCCGACTTGCACAGGGTGCAGAAAATGACGCTTGCTCAAAACGGGCAGCTTTAAAATGCACTTTTTCCATGAATCCTCATGTATGCGTATACACTGCGGCTCTACGCTCGGTGCTTTCTTGCTCTCACGAAAAAAATTACGCACCCTTTTACTTCGAAGCTATAACTCCTGCTCGTAGTCCATAATCACCGGCGCGTGATTGGAAAAAGCCTGGTTTTTGTAAACTGAGCCATATTCCACGCAATTGCGCAGGCCTTGCGATATCACTTGGGTATCGACCCGCCAGCCATTGCGATCGCGATCGGCGTCTGGCCACCAGGTAAATTCATCGTCGTCACTGCAGGCAATGCGAAACGCGTCGTCGTATTCCAGCTCGTCATAAAGTTGGTCGAGCAGCGCTCGTTCCTGCGGCAGGAAACCACTGCTATCGGCGTGCGCGTTGTGTTCCTGCACATCGCGCGGCTGGTGCGCAATGTTCCAATTGCCGCTAATGATAAATTCGCGGCGCTTGTTACGCACTTTGTTGAGATGCGCAAGAAATTGCTCGTAGAACGCCATCTTCTTTGCTTGCGCATCGTCGTCGCCTATGGCGGCTGGCGGCGCCAGGAAAGATGCAACGCTGACCCGCTCAAAATCGGCTT
>JBPCXM010000146.1:0-5125 GCA_051008535.1 Pseudomonadales bacterium
CTCATCCAGCAAATGAGCCGTTGGTTTTCCTTGGTAATTCGCGGTCGTCCATCGGGTCTTTTTCTGGGCCTTTTTGGCCAGATCAGTCGCAGCAGAGCGGACCGGCGCCAGCGCTGCACCGTCTCAGGCTAAACTGTGACCAGGGCATCTCACCATTTCGTCCAAAGTCGCGAAAGGACACCCCAGAAGATTCGATCTGAGGCTCGAAGCTGCGGGCGTTTGGGTCCTAGCGTTTTCATGCTTGCCAGCTCTTGGCGAAGTGCTAAACGCTCTGCCTCCAATGCCTGTGTCGACCGGAATAGATCGATGACGGCTCGTAGCAGCAGGATCGGGATAGTTCTCATAGTGTAGAGACTACCGATCCACCTTGCTGCAGGCAATAATCAAAAGGCGGATGACATTTCTGGTAGGGACAGATTAATTAGTCGACCCTGAAAAACGTCAAATGGTGGCCGTGTAATCCCCCCCGAAAACCACAGCCTCAGGTCACCCCATTTTCGCAGTCCAGATTCATACTCGCGCCAATTCCGCACGCGATAGCGTTGCTTGGTATACTTCAGCTGTGTGCGCTTTGGGTATCGCTGTCCCATAGCATGCCCAATGTTTTTTAAAACGATACGATATCATAGCGGAAAGCGGGCACTGAGCGGAGCCGTGCACCAAGGCCGATATGTCCAGGATTTGGACTTTGTCATATTCAATGAGCCATGTCACAAGGCCCGTCACTGTCACAATTCGTGCTGGCCCACGATCCACTCGCGCACCAGTCTTTCCAGAACCGCGATCGGCAACGAGCCATTACCGATAACTGTGTCGTGGAAAGCGCGGAGGTCGAAATTCCCGCCTAACGCCTTCTCGGCTTCTTGCCGCAGCGCTTTTATTCGCAGTTCGCCAATCTTGTAGGACAAGGCCTGCGCCGGCCAGGTGATATAACGATCCACCTCTCGAGTAATTTCGAATTCGCTCAGTCCTGTGTTTTCCAACATGTAATCGATCGCTTGTTGTCGCGTCCAGTCCAGTCCGTGTATGCCGGTGTCCACAACGAGACGGCACGCACGCCAGGCTTCGTAGGTCAGGCGACCGAAGTCGCTGTACGGGTCTTCGTAAAAGCCCATTTCCTTGCCAAGCCATTCGGAGTAAAGGCCCCAGCCCTCGCCGAAGGCAGAGTGATAGAGATTACGTCGGAATGAGGGTACATCGAGTTCCTGCGCTAGTGCCGTTTGTAAGTGGTGCCCGGGCATTGCTTCATGCAGAGTCAGCGCCTCTAATGTATAAAATGGTTGACTGTCGAGCCGTGCTGTACCGAGAAAATATACACCCGACGTAGTTCCGTCGCCGCTGGAGGGCATATAGAACGTGCCACGGCCGGGGTTGGGCCTGATGCTGAATGTGTTTCGCGGCAGCAGCCCGAAATACTTTGGCATTTCCCCTTCAATGGATTTGCTAATCAACGCCGCTTTGCCGAGCAATTCCTCAACGCTTTTCGCATAAAACCTGGGTTCGTCTCGCAAGTATTGCAGAAATGCAGCAAAGTTACCGTCAAACTTCACCACATCGATAATGGCCTTCATCTCTCCGCGAATTCGTTTGACCTCCGCGAGCCCCAATTCATGAATGTCGTAGGCACTCATGTCGGTCGTCGTGAAGTAACTGATCAGATACTTGTAATAACGGCTGCCGTGCTCCAGTTTATTGATGCCGGGAAACTGGCGACAATTCGGCAAATATTCTTTGGTGAAAAAATCGGCCAGTGCCTGGTAGGCAGGAACGACATTGGATTCGATAAGCTCAGCGCCACGCGTCGCAAGCGCCTCCTGCTGCTCAGTGTCAAAGTGAGCCGGAAACTTTTCGAACGGTACATACAGCGCACTTTCGGTTGGCGTATCGACGATGTGCGCGTCGATTGTTTTCCCATAGTCAGCAATACTTTCGCAATAGTGCGTGTAGCCTAGCGCGATGCCTTGTCGAAGTAGCGCAATGTTCTCACGATTGTAACGCGGAAAATCCTCGAGGCTGATCAGGTAGTTTTCGTAATCTTCGAGCATCAGGAACGCCATTGAGGCGGGAGCCTCAGCGAAATACGTGTGATAGCCGAACAGGCTTGTAAATGGAAACACGTGATTGTAGTTTTCGTAGCTGTCGCGCTCGGTCTGCCTTTCGTACAGAAAAATCTCATAACTGATTCGTTCCTGCTCGCCCAATTGCGTTGGAATGATAAGCTCGAGTGCGCTCAGCATTCTGTCGTTGAAGTCCTTGCGGCGGCGCCTTGCGTCCGGCGTAAACTCCGCCAGCTTTCCGTTCATGCGCCAGGCGTCCGGGTCGCTGCGGAAAAAGACTTGCTCGGCATTGGCGTTTTCCCAGTGCTGCTCGAGCAATTCCTGAAAACTCTGTTCAGGTACTGCCGGGCTTTGGCTCGTCGTCGTGCACCCGGTCAGCGTCAATAGGACAATCCAAAGACTAATACCAAGAAGTGAAATGTGAGAACCGCTATACATTTACATATTCAACTACATCATACCGACACCCGCAACGCTACAGTTGCGCAGGCTGTTGCGCCGCGACTATTTGGAGAGCATCAAGAACTCGGTGGATTGAAGCATACGTTTGCTGATAGGTGTACCCTGTGAGTACCATGGATACCAATCACGATCCTGTGCTGTGCGAATTACTAAATTAGGCCGCGATCGGTAGATGATAAAGTTCGCTCGCATGCGATCCCCATCGATAGTCATGAAGTGAAACCACATTTTCGCTGATGTTGGCTAGGGTGGCAACGACCAGCATTGTCTTGCCCAAAATTTCCACTGGTTCAAGAAAGCGCACAACGGCTTCGTAGCCAATCCACAGCACGATCGCCAACAAAGCAACACCGTTAAGGAACGCAGCCAATACCTGAAATCAGTGATAGCCATAACTGCGCCAATCATCGGCCGGTTTTTCGCCGACACGAAACGCAGCCAGTGCCAGCGCGTCGGTGAGCATATGGCCGGCGTCGGCGAGCAACGCCAGCGAGCCCGATAGGACACCACCGACCACTTCGACAAGTATATAGCTGGCGATCAAAAATAACGCAATGTTGACGCGCTGCATGTTGTTGTGGCCCGCCACTGAGTGCGAGTGGTTTCCTGGCGAACTATCTCCCATAGAAAGTGGTATCTGTGGATGCCACCCATCGTTGTAGAACAAGATAAATCGCTGTTGCACCGAACTTTAGACGCGAACCTTTTGCTAGTATCCCCTGTCGCATCTCACTACACTTGCACAACTTCCACTATCGCAAGGGCATAACATGCAGCCACGTAGTGTCGCCCTCTTGGTTACCTTTCTGCCGCTGCTGGCAGCTAATGTGTCCTATTTGATGAGTGCCACAGCGGAGTTGGTGCCGGCCTGCATTCCGTATATTGAAGGTTGTACTTCGATCAGCCGGTCGGCGCGCCGTGGTGACGCGATCTTTGTATTTCGCGCCACGATGATCGCGTGTGCTGTGTTGCTCATTTGGTACTGGCGGCTGGTGCAGCTTTGGCTCGCTCAGATTGAAACCGTCGCCGGCAAAACTCACCATATCATTTTCTGGCTGGGCTGCGTCGGCGCCTTGTTTCTTATTTTATATACGGATTTTCTTGGCACGAAGGGAGACATGTATCGCTTAATGCGCCGCTATGGAATTATTTTCTTTTTTTCGTTCACACCTATTGCACAATTGCTGCTAGTTAAACAACTGCTACGTATTCGAAAACAAAATCCGGGCCTGCCCATCAGCAAGGCGGTAGTCAATTTTCAGTTGATCTTGTGCGCGACGATGCTGATTTGCGGTATCACCAGCGCGGTGCTTGATTATCACGGCATGAGAACCGATCAGTGGGATAACATTCTCGAATGGAATTTTGCGCTGTGTTTATTTGTCTATTTTTTTGGCAGTTATATCATGTGGGGCGCCACTGGTTTCAGGATCAAGGTGTCGGTAGCGAATACAAGCTCGTGAGGACGGCGCGGCTCCTTTCAACGCCGAGTATTGCGCGTATGGTGCAAAAAATGGAACCCGTATTTTCAAGCCGCTTCACGATAGTAAAAACTGAGCATCCCCCCGAGGTGTTTTCTGTACTGGATGGGATCATCCGTTGAACCCGCCGCGTATACCGGATCAAGCAGCCAGTTAGCGAGGCCTTTCTACGCTCGCAGATTTTGCCGCTAACGAGAGGATTGATTTAACTAATAATCCTTTCTGATCTTTTCGTACTCAGAGGAGGATTTTAGCGATGCCAAAACGAATTGTATTTCCACAAAAAGGAGAAGTTGTTCTGGAGGAGTTCCATTTACCGGAGCTGAGTTCCGGTGATATTCAGGTACGCACGCTGTATAGCTTGATGAGCATCGGAACTGAAACCACCATCCTTCACCAAAAGTACGCTCCTGATTCGCACTTTGGCCAAATGTTTTCTTTTCCACAAATACAGTCTGGAGTTCAGGCGGTCGCGGAGGTGGAGCAAGTGGGCGATAAAGTGTCTGAATTTAAACCAGGTGATCGTATTTATATGCGTATGGCACATCATTCCCATTGCGTCGTGGCGGCTGAAGACTGTTCTCTTATCCCTAGCGGTATTGACCTTAAGGCAGCCTGTTGGGCAGGTTTAGCAAAAACTGCGTTTCGCGCCGCCTGGGCAGCACGCTTTGAACTGGGGCAACAGCTGTTGATTATTGGTGCAGGCCCGGTCGGGCAAATGGCCATTCGCTGGGCCGCGGCGTCCGGTGTTGAGACGATTGCCGTTGTCGACCTTTCTGAGCATCGATTGACGCATGCCAAACAGGGCGGCGCCACGCAGCTCTTAAATCGTAACGCGACCGAATGCCAGGATGAAATCAGGGCAATGAACTCCGGTGCCGGCCCTTCTGTTGTGGTGGATGTAACTGGTAACCCCGTTGTATTTACCCATGCTTTGGCAGTAGCGGCACAGTACGGTAAGGTGATTTTGTTGGGTGATACCGGCTTTCCCTCCAAGCAGTGCTTAAGTTCAGATGTCATGACGAAAGGGCTGACAATACAGGCAACCCATGACCATCACGACCGCGATGGTTGGACCCAACGTCGAATTGATCAACTGTTTTTTGACTTGGTAGAAACAGGCAG
>JBPCXM010000147.1:0-9825 GCA_051008535.1 Pseudomonadales bacterium
ACTGTGATGAAATCTGTGGAAGCGATCGGTGCTATTTTCGATGATGCAAATATGTCTCACGCCAATGCGGAATTCGCCAAGCTGAACGGAGCGCAACTAAACAACACGAATCTATCAAATGCAAAGCTCGGTGGCGCCGATTTATCCGGCGCGACCGTTGACGGTTTGAATTTGACCAATGCGGATATTGATGCCACCAAGCTGGTACAGCTTAAAGGCAAGTCTGGCATTGTGGGCCTGGAACAAACCAGGAATACCTCCCGGGCGATATCCGACTAGGAGTTGCAGTGGTAAAGGCGTAGTATGCCTGTGCAGTTTGGCCAAGCAATATTCTTTTAGTGAATCAGATGGAGGTTAAGCAGCTATGACAATTTCAATTCATCCCGATGTTGATAATGGTGTACAAACAGGTAGCGACGGTTTCAGCGGTGGGAGCTTGAGCTGCAAATGCAGTGACAATCCGGTAACGGTGTCTGTTGCAAGCCAAAGCGCCCATAACCATGTTTGTGGTTGTACGAAATGCTGGAAGCCCGAGGGCGCGCTATTCTCACAGGTTGCCGTGGTACCTAAAGATAGCCTAACCGTCAGCGCCAACGCCGATAAGCTGGCTGTTGTCGATCCTTCGGCAGCAATCCAGCGGTATGCCTGCCGTGACTGTGGCGTGCACATGTACGGTCGCATCGAGAATACAGGTCACCCGTTTTATGGCCTGGATTTTATTCACACTGAGTTATCGGCTAACAACGGCTGGTCCGGCGCCGAATTCGCTGCGTTTGTCTCTTCAATCATCGAATCAGGCACCAAGCCCGAGCAGATGGAAGAGGTACGCGCGCGCTTAAGCGAACTGAAACTGCCGGCTTATGATTGTCTGTCGCCGGTGCTGATGGACGCCATTGCGGCGCACACTGCGAAGACGGCTGGCGTGCTTTAATGTTGGTCTGGCCCTCTTGTGTTTAGATTTTATAAAGAGGGCCAGCCATTAGTGCAAAACCGCTAAATGGGCATTGTATTGACGGTGAATTGTTTGCTGCATTGATACATCGCTGTCAGTAAATCTGTTCTAGGGCTTGTTAACACTAGTTTCATCATAACAATTCGGCTCTCCTGCAAAGGCAAAATATCCGACGTTTATAGCTGATTCGTAGAATTCGGCTACATACACAAACTGCGCCGCTGCGTACGCTATCAATCGCGTTAAAATCACACTATAATCAAATGCGAATGATTATCATTATTGTGTAATATTGAGCGAACCAGCAGTGAACTTTGACTCTCTCAAACGCGGTGATCGCGCCCGCATTAGCAGCTTCGACGGGCTTGCAGACGCCTACCGCAATCGCCTGCTCAGCCTGGGGCTTACCCCCGGCACCGAGATTGTGATCGAACATATTGCTCCACTGGGCGACCCGGTTGAAATTGTTGTCAGGGGTTTCCGGCTGAGCTTGCGGCGCGAAGAAGCGGCCGGTGTGGTAGTAGAAAAATTATGACGCAAGATCACTCTCAGAATTTCAGCATTGCGCTGGTCGGCAATCCGAACTGCGGCAAGACTACATTGTTTAATGCCTTAACTGGCACGCATCAGCATGTGGGTAATTGGCCCGGCGTGACGGTAGAGCAGAAAACTGGCCACTTCAAACATGCGCAGCAACGTTATGCGGTAGTGGATTTACCCGGCACATATTCGCTGCACGTGGCCCACGACAACGATTCCATGGACCAACAAATTGCGCAGCAGTTCGTTCTCGACCGGTCGGCAGATTTGATCGTTAACATTGTCGACGCATCGAGCCTGGAGCGCAGTCTATATTTAACGACCCAGCTGCTAGATGCACAAGTGCCTATGGTCGTTGCCTTGAACATGACCGATGTTGCCGATCAACAAGGTGTGCATGTCGACCCTTTTAGGCTGGCCGACGCACTCGGTTGCCCGGTGGTACCGCTGGTTGCTAGCCGCTCTGAGGGTCTGGGTACGCTGCAAGACGTGATGTCGAGCCAATTGCGTCATCCGCAGCCCACTGGCGTGAAACTGCATCTTGGCGAAAAACTGGAAACCGCGATTGCCAGCGCGTTGGATGTGACCAACCTCACTGGCAAACCCGGTAGCAGACTAAAGGCAACGGCGATGCTAGAAAGCGATGCCGCTGTGTTAGCCGACCTCTCCGCCGCAACGCAAGTTAAAGTACAGGCGGTCGTTGCCACAGCGGAGAGTCAGCATGGCAGCGCATTGAGCGACGAGCTGATCGCCGCACGCTACCGCTGGATCAATCAAGTCTGCCACAAAGTTGTACATAGTGAGCAGCAGAAAAAGCGCACCATAACCGACTATCTGGACGCGGTTTTTCTCAATCGCTGGCTGGCTTTCCCGCTGTTTCTTGGCGTGATGTACCTAATGTTTATGCTAACGATTAACCTCGGCGGCGTATTCACCGATTTTTTCGATACCGTGGGCCGTGTGCTTTTTGTTGAAGCCCCGACCCGTTTCTTCACCGCCATTGGTTTACCCGGTTGGCTGATCGCCTTGCTGGCCGATGGTGCGGGCGGCGGCATGCAACTGGTGGCTAGCTTTATCCCAGTGATTGGAGCGCTATTTCTATTTCAAACCTTCCTGGAAGATTCGGGCTATATGGCGCGCTCGGCGTTTGTATTGGACCGCTTGATGCGTGTGGTGGGATTGCCCGGCAAATCGTTCGTGCCGCTGATCGTTGGCTTCGGTTGCAACGTGCCTTCCATCATGGCGACCCGCAGCCTCGATAGCCAGCAAGATCGCTTGTTAACCACAATTATGGCGCCGTTTATGTCTTGTGGTGCGCGGCTCACGGTTTATGTGTTATTTGCCACGGTCTTTTTTCAGAACAACGCACAGAATGTCGTGTTCGGTCTGTACATCATTGGTATTGCACTCGCTGTGTTATCGGGCTTTATCATACGCAAGCAGATGTTAAGCCGCGAAGTATCACCATTCATCATGGAGCTGCCTAACTACCATATTCCAACCTTGCGCGGCTTGCTAATCCATACCTGGCAGCGCCTGCGCGGATTCATCGTACGCGCCGGCAAGGCGATTGTATTGGTTGTGATTGTCTTGAACTTCGTCAACTCTATTGGCACAGACGGCAGTTACGGCAATGAGAACACTGAAAGCTCCGTTCTTTCAGTGATCGGCAAAACCATTACACCCCTGTTTACGCCGATGGGCGTTGAACAAGATAACTGGCCCGCCACGGTAGGGATATTCAGTGGGATATTTGCCAAGGAAGTCGTCGTTGGCACCTTGGACGAGTTGTACGGCAACTTGGCGACTGCAGGTGCTGTTACCGCCGCGACGACTACCAGTCTGTGGGACGAGTTGGTGGCCGGCGCGCAAACGATACCTGAGAATTTAAAAGGCTTGAACGATTTGTGGGGCGATCCACTAGGGGTCAACGCGGCGGGTGACCTGTCTGATCAAACCAGCGCGGCGGCCGCGCAGGATGTTCGAGTCGATACCTTGACCTTAATGGCTACGCTGTTCGCCGGGCCGGTCGCCGCTTTCTCGTATATTCTTTTTGTATTGCTGTATATGCCTTGCGTTGCGACGCTAGGTGTTATCTATAAGGAGATGGGCGGTTTCTGGGCGTTTTTCTCGGCCAGTTGGAATACATTGATTGCCTATTGCGCGGCAGTTATCTGCTTCCAAGCAGGCACGTTCAGCGCTCATCCACAAACCTCTTTGCTGTGGATAGCGGCTATGCTCGCACTGCTTGCCGCAGGTTATGCGACGCTGCTGCATCTCGGCCGCAAAGAGGTACGCGGCAGCAATCTGATTCCGGTCGTTAATCTCTAAAGTTCGTTGCTGTTTAGCAACTCAATCAAGCTGTTTGAGTACGCACTCCGGTTTGCATCTTCCCCGCCGGACCTAAGCTTGGACCGACTCGGCTACAGCCGCTAGTGTAGTGTTTCGGATCGCTCTACAAGAACAGCACCGGGTAAAGTGATGCCACAAGTAATAGAGCCATGCCGACGTTAAAGCTGCGCAATCGAACCGGGTTGGTCAGCACACGACGCATCTGCTGGCCCAGAATGGTCCAGGTGCTGACCGACGGCAAATTAATAACGCCAAATACAAAGGCAACCAGGGCTATTTTTTCCAGAGTTTGCGTTGGAGAGTAAACACTGATGGCCGTCAGTGCCATAGCCCAGGCTTTAGGGTTAACCCACTGAAAGAGCGCTGCCTGGAAAAAGGTGATTGGCGTGCCTGCCTCCTGTGCCCCTTCAGGCGGAGCTGCATGCGCAATTTTCCACGCCAAATACAATAGGTAGGTGACGCTTGCCACTTTCAATAGGTTGTAGCTGACCGGATGAGCCTCAAATACCTGCATCAAACCGGCACCGACGATAATCACCATAAACATAAAGCCAAACCCCACCCCTAGCATATGCGGGATAGAGCGGCGAAACCCAAAGTTAACGCCTGACGCCATTAGCATAAGATTGTTTGGGCCGGGTGTTATCGACGTAACGAATGCGAATGCAATAAGCCCGATCAGTAGTTCGTATGACATAAAGCAATTATATACGAACATAGTTTGATTTAGATTGCGTTATGAATCTTAATAAAGGTAAAATAGCAATTAATGACTAATATAGATCGCATTAACAGTAATATATTGCAAGAACTCACTACAGATGGGCGCATCAGCAACATCGAGCTGGCCGAGCGTGTAGGGCTCTCCCCATCGGCCTGCCTGCGTCGAGTACAGGAGCTGGAACGTAGCGGTGTGATCAAGGGCTATAGAGCTGTACTCGACCCTGCAGCGATCGGCACGGGTTTCACGGCTTATGTCGCGGTGGGACTATCAAAGCATACGAAGGCATCTCAGGAAGCGTTCGAACGCGCCATCACCAGCGCGCCCGAGGTGAAGGAATGCCATAACATCACCGGGGCTATTGAGTATTTGCTGCGCGTAGAGGTTTCAGACTTGGTAGCGTATAAAGTGCTTCACACCGACGTACTTGGCACCCTACCGCAAGTAAACTCAATTACGTCTTATGTCGTGATGGGCTCGCCGAAAGATGAACGAGCCTAGTAAATGTAGTGCGGGCTACGCAAATAACGATGCCGGTGCCCGTACGGATAGGCGTATGGATAGCCGTAACGAAAATATGGATAGAAATGGGCGGAGCCATAGAACGGATCGTAGAAGGGATAGTAGAGGTGACTCGGGTACGGATATGGATACGTGTCGTAGTAAGTAGTTAGCTCATTCCACAACACATACTCGGCAGTGTTGACTGAGACTACCGGGTAGACATAGTTGTGCTCGCCAATTTTTTGCGTGACGGTTTCGGTGACTTCTCCAATTGCGGTAATTTCGCGCCCAATGGCATAGTCTTTTGGCTCGAGAAAACCGGCGAACTTAAGATAGAAACGCCCCTGGGAGGCGCTGTCGATTGGGCGGCCACGCCTATCGAGTTGGTACTGTACGAGCTCGATCCAGGTTTCATCCTGCCGATTTTTTACGGACGCAATAACCCCACCCCAACGGACACGGCTACCTATATGTTTTTCAATATTTTCGTTGACCTGGCTTAAATTGGGTGCGTCCGGCATGGGCTGATTGAAAATCGTGGGCGAAGAAGATGCACAGGCGCCCAGCAATGCTAGCGTAGTAACTATCATGAGTAGTTTTGTACTACGCATAAGTTGGCACTCTATAAATTGGCTTCAATAAATTAGATGCGGCAAACTGCGTGCGGTTCCAGTAAATTAGACAATAGGTTTGATTCCTACCGCAGTTCTTAGCTCATGCAAAAAAGCCTGGCTCACCTGACGCGCTTTTTCGGCGCCTTCCTGCAGGGTTTTTTCAATAAACGGACCGTTCGCCATCAACTCTTCGTAGCGCTCTCGTGGCTCACTCAGGCGCGCATCCAGATACTCAAATAGAAGCTGTTTCATCTCGCCCCAGGCAATACCCGCGGCGTACTGCTCTCGAATAGCTTCGGTTTCCTCCGAAGTGGCGAAGGCTTGATAAATCTCAAACAACACACTGTCGTTGGTGTCTTTCGGCTCACCAGGCTCTAGCGAATTGGTTTTAATTTTCATTACCAGCTTGCGCAGTTTTTTTGCCGGCGCAAATAGCGGAATGGTGTTGTTATAGCTTTTACTCATTTTGCGGCCATCCAAGCCGCTCAATACCGCGACGTCGTCCGACACGACAGCTTCGGGCAATGCAAAGTGCTCGCCGTAATGATGATTAAAGCGGGCGGCAATATCGCGTGCCATTTCCACATGTTGAATCTGGTCCTTGCCCACCGGAATTTTGTGCGCTTTAAACATCAAAATGTCGGCCGCCATCAACACGGGGTAACTGAACAATCCCATGGTAATACCTTTGTCGGAGTCGCGCGCACCACTGCTTTCATTATCCGCCACGGCGGCCTTGTAGGCGTGCGCCCGGTTCATCAAACCCTTGGCGGTCATGCAGGTTAGCAACCAGGTCAGCTCGGTGATCTGCGGAATGTCTGACTGCCGGTAAAAATAGCTCTTTTCAGTATCCAACCCCAGCGCCAGCCAGGTGGCGGCAATTTCCCGCGTTGATTGTTGCAACTGCGCGGGGTCGTAGTTTTTGATCAACGAATGGTAATCTGCCAAAAAATAAAAGGAATCGTTGTCGTCTTTTTTACTGGCCGCGATAGCCGGGGCAATCGCGCCCACGTAGTTGCCCAAATGAGGGGTGCCGGTCGTTGTAATGCCGGTTAGTACACGTTGTTTGGTCATATCAATGAATGCTTTGGCGTTTTAAACTTTAAAACTAGTGTAGTGTTTCGAATAAACTGCATATACAGAGGTGTCCAATTTGTGTTCGGCGAGGCGCAGTTCGCAGAGAATGTAGGCCACCTTTTCAAGAAATGCAACGACGCAGAACGCAAATTGGGTGCCTCCCTTTGGCGGTTCGCTGTATGTGCAGTTTATTCGAAACACTACACTAGGAAGCCGATTTGATGTGCAGGTCCGCGTGCATAAATTCGCTCAACACTGTATGCATTGCGTAGGCATCTTTACTGCCGGCTAATTCACGAATCGAATGCATGGCAAAAGTCGGCACGCCAACATCCAATGTCGGCACCCCCAATTCGCTCGCGGTAATTGGGCCGATAGTCGAGCCACAGCCCATATCGGTACGGATCACGAAACTCTGCAATGGCACATCTACCTGAGAGGCAATGTTTCTCAACACGGCAGCGGTTTCGCTGTTCGTCGCATAACGTTGGTTGCTGTTGATCTTGATGACAGGGCCTTTGTTTAATATGGGGCCGTGGTTCATCTCGTGTTTGTCAGCGTAGTTGGGATGAATCCCATGCGCGTTATCAGCTGACACCAGCAGGGAATTTTGCAAGGCACGCATCATGACTTGCGGATCGCCGCAGATACGCACAACCACATTTTTTAGCATCGGTCCGTTGGCGCCGCTGGCCGACGTGCTGCCGACCTCCTCATGATCATTGCACACCAACAAGCTGCTTCGTTCGGTTGACGCGCCGAGCATGCTTTGCAAGCCGACGTAACAGCTCAGCAGATTATCCAGACGCGCACCACTAATGAAGTCATTGTTCAGACCAACTAGTGTCGGCGCCTGGGTGTCATAGAAGCTCAGCTCAAAATCGAGCACTTTGCTAGCGCGCAATTTTTTATGTGTAGTCTTTATCTGCGTCGTCAAAAGTTTGTGCAAATTAACGCTATCGTCTTTATCAACGACGGCAAGTAGAGGAGGAATGTCCTTTTGCGCGTTGATAGAACGTGAGCTATTTGCTTCGCGGTCGAGATGGATAGCAAGGCTGGGAATAACCGCGATTGGTCGTTCGAAATTTACCAGGCAACTGTGCAGCTCTTTTTTGGCATTGGCAAAGCTTACCCTGCCGGCCAGCGAAAGATCTCGGTCAAACCACGGATTCAACAGTGCGCCGCCATAAACCTCAACCCCTAGTTGATAGTAGCCGTGACGTTTTACATCGGCCAGTGGCTTCACTTTAAGACAAGGGCTGTCGGTGTGCGCGCCAATCATTCGCAAGCCATCAAGCGCAATATCCCGCTCGCCCATGACGAAGGCGATTAGGGATGAGCTATTGCGCGTTAAGAAATAGCGCTCGCCTTTTACAAGCTGCCAATCGTCTGTTTCATACAATTGTTGAAAGCCGGCCGCACGCAGTGCCTCTGCCATGTTGGCAACCGCATGAAAAGGCGTCGGTGATTGGTGGATAAAATCCAGCATACCCGTGTTAAATTCGGTGACTTCCAAGGCTCTCTCTCAGTAAAATATCGTAGTTTCGAATTTCAGTCAGTCCCGTTCGTATTGGCGTGCAAACGGGCTAACAGGCTTGAAGTATCCCAGCGGCCGCCGCCCATTCTCTGCACTTCGGCGTAAAACTGATCAACCAGAGTCGTCACAGGTACCTCGACACCAATACGCTGCGCTTCGTCAAACACGAAGCCAAGGTCCTTGCGCATCCAGTCGACCGCAAAACCGTGCTCATAATGATCTTCGAGCATGGTTTGCCAACGATTCTCCATCTGCCATGACTGCGCCGCACCTTTGGATATCACATCAACCACTTGGCTGACATCCAGACCGGCACGTTGGGCGAAGTTAATGCCTTCCGCCAGTCCTTGCACCAAACCGGCAATGCAAATTTGATTGACCATTTTGGTAAGCTGGCCACTGCCTGCCGCGCCCATCAACTGTACTTTTTGTGCGTAACAACTCAGCACCTCTTGCACGCGTACAAAAGTTTCCTCTTCACCACCAACCATTACCGTAAGCTGCGCATTTTCTGCACCCGCCTGACCACCCGACACTGGAGCATCCAGGAACTCGAACGGTAAACTAGCAGCCTCGGCGGCCAACTCCTGGGCGAGGCTAGCCGAAGTCGTAGTGTGGTCGATAAAAACAGCACCTTCTTTTAGCACAGGAAACACGCCTTCGTCACCCAGGGTAATAGCGCGTACATCATCGTCGTTGCCTACGCAGGCAACGACGATGTCGGCGTTTTCGGCGGCTTGTGCGGGCGTGCTGGCGCCCCGCCCATTGTATTCAGCCAACCAGCGTGCGGTTTTTTCAGCACTGCGATTGTGGACCGTTAGCCTATGCCCCGTTGTACTTAAATGCCCGGCCATGGGGAAACCCATGACACCCAAGCCTATAAAGGCAATATCTAGGTGGTTGGCAGTTTTCATGGCGGAGGGCTATTTTAAGTGCACGCGCAGCATTGGGAGAATTTCATTCGGAATCGTTAAACGTAGGTATCGACAAGGTTCGAAGCCAGACGCGATTCGAGGCTGCCGTAGTCTTGCAAGGCTTGATAGTGTTGCACACCCTGACGCGCGTTCAATGTCGAATTGATAAGTACGCCACGCACTCGACGTTTACTATCGCCAGCGCGACGCCTGCGTTTAAAGCTGAGTGTTAACGGTTGTGCCATACGATTTCGTATTCGCATAAAATACAAGGCAAGCTGGTTCTTTCAGCTCCCATTATAAGTGGGCGCGCTATTTAATCAATTGTCACTCAGCGGACAGACTAACTCATTTTTTGCCACGCGCTTTTTTCCATGCAGAGACGCCGCGCAGGTAAACTGGTAGGGCATGTTCGACGGGCGAAGCTTCCCCTCGTTTCCATGCTTGTTCCGCCAGTGCTAACAAATTATCGGCAGACGTTAATACACTGTGATTATGCTGAGCAATCTGCAAACTGGTACAGTCGAGCAGCGACCAACCATTGCCAACGGCATGCAATGTCCGATCCGGGAACATGTTTGCCAAAAACTTTGCGACGGCATGCGGCTCAAGCA
>JBPCXM010000148.1:0-3626 GCA_051008535.1 Pseudomonadales bacterium
CCTCACCGGTATGCTCGAAATCAACGCCGTATTGCACGCCGATCGGCTTAGCGGTGACAAAATTGCCGCCCACTACACGCACGCTATGACCACGCTGGCTTGGCTGTACAACGCCAGCCGTCAGCAAAGCTTCAATCTCGGCGCGTACCTGGCCAACGCTGGCAATAACATGCGGCAACGCCTGCTGGTCGGTCACCCGCAAACCCTCGACGCGGCGTGCCCCAATACCACTGAGTTGTAACTGCGCACTAATTTGCGGTTTGGCGCCATGCACAATAAGCAGGCGCACACCGAGGCTGTGCAACAGCACAATATCCTGCGCGATATTGGTAAAATTTGCGTGCGCTACCGCTGCACCGCTGGTTGCTAACACAAATGTTTTGCCGCGGTGAGCATTGATATAAGGTGACGTGGAACGAAACCAGTCGACGTATTGCGGCGTTTCCATCTTTATAAACAAATACGTTGTATGAACTGCTGTAACAATTTAACACACGGGTCTATTTGCCGCAGCTCGATAAACTCGTCAGGCTGGTGCGCCTGATCAATTGAGCCCGGCCCTAGCACAATAGTTTGCATTCCGAGCTGTTGTAAAAACGGTGCCTCAGTCGCGAACGCAACAGCCTCGGCACTGTGACCGCTCAACTTTTCTGCCATTGTTACCAATTCAGAATCGGCCGGTTCAGAAAAAGCAGCAACGCCGTGAATCAGTGATTGCAGCTGAATCTCGATATTCTGCTGTTCGCTTAAGCGCCGCAAACGTTGCTTCAGAGCGTTGCGAATGGTTTCGTTACACATGCCCGGTAACAGGCGCACATCAAATTGCAGTTCGCAGTAACCACAAATGCGGTTGGGATTGTCGCCACCGTGAATATGACCCAGGTTAAGCGTCGGCACCGCGGTCTTAAATGCCGGGTTGGAGTTTTGCGCTTGCAGCTCGGTTCGAAAATCTAACAAATCCACCATGACATGATGCATTGCATCCAGCGCATTGTTACCCAGTGTGGGGTTGGACGAATGTCCCGACTGGCCCTGTACTCGAATGCTCTCCATCATTATGCCCTTATGCATTCTGATCGGACGCAATCCCGTAGGTTCACCAATCACCGCGTAGCGTGCCAGTGGAGCTCCGTTGGCAGCAATTTCACGCGCGCCATTCATTGAACTTTCTTCGTCCGCAGTAGCGAGCACAATGAGTGGTTGTTTGAAATCGCGTTTGTCGAATGCTGTTACGGCTTCAATCAACAGCGGGAAAAACCCTTTCATATCGCAGGTGCCGAGGCCGTAGAATCGATTATCCTGTTCCATCAACTTGAACGGGTCGCTGTTCCATTTGCCCTCGTCGTAAGGCACCGTGTCGGTATGCCCGGCTAGCACAAGCCCGCCAGGCCCGCCGCCGAGCACCGCAACCAGGTTGGCCTTGTTGGGGTTGCTCGCCAATGGCCGCACATCGCAGTCAAAACCTAATCCCGTCAGCCATTCGGCCAGTTGGTTAATTACGTTCAAATTGCCCTGATCCCATTCGGGGCTAACGCTGCTGATTGATGGCAGACTGATCAGTTGACTGAACTGTGATTTAAGCGATGGCAGCGACATAGAGATAGCGGGATGTTGTTTAAAGTTTTGCACAACATAGCTAAAAGCCAACCAGTATGCCAGCTTTTGACCAAACGGCCCGTTGTTGCGGTGGTTTTACATTCCATCTGCCTGCCAATTCCGCTTTCTACGACTAGACTTAATGAATAGTTATTAAACAGATATCGCGCCAATTGGCGCAGGAATCACCATGGCACAATCTGCACAAAAACAGCATTCATTGGAAATGACTTTGGATTTGCGCCGCTTGCTTTCCGATTTACAAGAAGACGGCTGTATCGGTCAGCAAGACGTCGATCGGCTGGTTGCTACCGGGCGGGATAGACACGAGGCGGCGCAGCATCCGCTTAACTATGTCGCTGATCAACAATTGGAAGATCTTAGTCGGCCTGGTTCGCAATTGAAGATCGATGCGCTGGTTGAATGGCTAGGTCAGCGCGCGCAACAGAATGTGGCACATATCGACCCGCTAAAAATTGACGTACACGCGGTGACCCAGGTGATGTCATATGCGTTTGCCCAGCGTCACCAAATTCTGGCGCTCAAGGTTACCAACGAAGAGGTCGTTATTGCCAGCGGGCAACCGTTTGTTTCGCAATGGGAGTCCGATCTTTCCCATGTGTTACGGAAACCCATTACTCGGGTGGTTGCGGATCCAGCCGATATCGCCCGTTATATGGTCGAGTTTTACACCTTGGCGCGTTCGGTCAGTGGCTATACACAAGATGGCGTGAAGACTGGCGCGGGGCTGGCAAACCTCGAACAGATGTTGGAGCTGGGTCAGCTAAATGAACCGGACGCCAACGACCAACACATCGTCAATATTGTTGATTGGTTATTTCAATACGCCTTCGAGCAGCGCGCCAGCGATATTCATATTGAGCCGCGTCGCGAGCAGGGCAACATCCGCTTTCGCATCGACGGGGTGTTGTGCCCTGTCTATGAATTACCCATGCAGGTAGTCACCGCCGTTACCAGCCGTATCAAAATTTTGGGCCGCATGAATGTTGCGGAAAAACGCCGCCCGCAAGACGGCCGTTTGAAAACTATTAGTCCCGACGGTAACGAGGTGGAATTGCGTCTGTCTACCTTGCCGACGGCGTTCGGCGAAAAAATGGTGATGCGTATTTTTGACCCGGACGTGTTGCTGAAGTCGTTTGCCGAATTGGGATTGGCCAACGACGACTATGATCGTTGGAACGCCATGACGCGCATACCGCATGGTATCGTGCTGGTGACCGGTCCGACCGGATCCGGTAAAACCACCACCTTATATTCAACGCTGAAACAACTTTCCACACCGGATGTGAACTTGTGCACTATCGAAGACCCAATAGAAATGGTCGAGCCGGCGTTCAACCAAATGCAGGTGCAGCACAATATCGATCTCGATTTTGCCAGCGGCGTGCGTGCGCTGCTTCGGCAAGACCCCGACATCATTATGATCGGCGAGATCCGCGATCTCGAAACGGCGGAGATGGCGATTCAGGCTTCACTAACAGGTCACCTTGTGTTGTCCACCTTGCATACCAACGACAGCCCAACTGCAATTACGCGCTTGCTGGAACTTGGTGTGCCGGCGTATTTGATTAAGGCTACCGTCCTGGGCGTGATGGCACAGCGGCTGGTGCGTACGCTGTGCCCGCATTGCAAAGAGAAAGTTGATCTCGATGCCTCGGCCTGGCAACAGATGACCCAACCGTGGAAGGTGAATGCACCACAACATATGTACCGGCCGGTGGGTTGCCTTGAATGCCGCAACAGCGGTTATCTAGGTCGTCAGGGCCTATACGAAGTTATGCCGTTGGCGGAAAATATCAAACAACTAATCACCAGCGATTGCGACATAGCGCAATTGCGCACTGCAAGCATGCGTGCTGGCATGCGCACGCTGCGACTCAGCGGCGCGCAAAAAGTAGGCGCTGGCGATACGACTATTTCCGAAGTGATGCGCGTCGCGCCAGCGCCGGATAATGGGTAGCGAAAGGGGCTTGGTTCTGAGTTGTTAAACCGCGACGAACAGATCACCT
>JBPCXM010000149.1:0-6415 GCA_051008535.1 Pseudomonadales bacterium
TTGTCTCGTCGTGTAGTAGGCCTTGGGAGCGCTTTGATACTGATAATCCGCTTGTAGAGTCAGCCTCCCGTTACCCAGTGGTATTTCCTTGAGCACCATGAGGTTGGCCGAACTGTCCGCGGAGAACGCCAGCTCATGGCCCTCTTCTGCCGCCCCCTCATCCGAAGACTCAGTAACCTCTGTATCCATCAGTCCTATGCCACCGCTGAGAAACCAGCCCTCTGCGGGCGACCATTGGAATTCAACCTCCAGTCCCGTCAATTCTGATTCGTCAATATTGGCAAATTCGGGTCCGTTGGGTCCCACAAAAAAGATTTGCTGATCTTCCCAGATGTAGTAAAAAGCAGCTGCATTCAGTTGCAGAGCTCCATCCAGAAGAGTCGTCTTGGTTCCAATTTCAAAAGCGTCCAGTACTTCTACGTCCACATTCTGGCGTTTGAAACCAGTGTGCGGTCCATGGAGAAACTCAATATCATGTTTGCCGGAACGAAACCCGCGGGAAAAGCTGCCGTACACCATCACGTCATCATTAAAAATGTAATTGAGGCCCAGTTTGCCACCCCACTCTTTGAAGGTCAGATCTTGATCGGAGCCGCCAATGTCCTGAGTACAAACCTGTCCCCGATTGTCCGCGGTTTGAGTTACACCGAAGATATTGCCGTCACCATCGAAGTCACACAGAGGCGCTCCTGCTGCTTGTTGCAGTACGAGATCCTTGTCCCAGAAGGTGCTGGAGGGCTGCACGGAGTTATCATAGTTTCCAATCAACAAAGAGGGAACTTTCTTCTCATCCTCGGTGTAGCGCAGGCCAACGGTCAAATTCATACGGTCGGTCAGGGGAAACTCCGTGTGGATATACGGCGACCAAACCGTATTTTCAAGTTCCGCGATGGAGAAGGCCGTTTGCTGGCTGTAAATGTTAGTCATATCGTTAAAAACCCACAGACCCAGAGACCCTCCAGCAGGTGGACCGCCGAAATTCAGTGCAGACAAACCAAAGCCTATATTCTGGCTCAGATCTGATTCTTCATAGAAGTAATAGAGACCGGCCACCCAATCGAAAGTGGCATCATCCGATGAACTAAAGCGTAATTCCTGACTGTACTGCGTATATTCCTGGTCTTGACTGATTGACAATACATTTTGCGCGGTTGCCGCTGGTCCGCCCAGGTTTTCCTCAGTAAAAGTGGCTAAATCCGTGGTATTACCCGGATTAGCGTTGCCCCCCGCACCATAGCTCCAGCGCGTCTCCGTATCGTCCCAGGAAGTGATAGAGGAGAAGGTCGCCCAGTCAAACTCATGAATGACTTTGAGATACCCACCGATGGCTTCCAGCTCATAAACCTGTTCACTATCGACATAGACGTCTTCCCAGTCGGTGGTGCTCGGATTGTCACCCTGATTATTGAACGTATTGTAGTTAGTGGTGAAGTCAACCTGGTCCGGCAACCGAGAGGTGGGGAGGGGACCATTTTCCGGGATACCCTGTTCGATACGGGTACCTACCGACCGGATAGGGTCAAATTCGCTGTCTTCATCGGCCGAGTGCAGGTTAACAATAACCGACGTTTTGTCACTCGGCTCCCAGACAAAATTAGCTCGTAGCGAATAGCGATCCTTTTCCCCGAAATCATCGCCATTGTTAGAGAGATTGTTCCAAATCCCGTCCCGCTGATAAGTCTTGCCGGAGAGTCGGATTGCACTGCTATCAGACAAGCTAAAAGAGACGCCAACCTCCGTCTCGAATTGATTGTGGTTGCCCAGGGTCGCGCTGACAAACGAATCACTGTCGCCACCTACTACGGGCATTTTGGAGATGTAGTTCACTGCTCCACCGGTGGTGTTGCGACCAAACAGGCTATTCTGTGGTCCGCGCAGGACCTCGACTCGTTCGAGGTCATAAATACCGATTCCGGTTAAATAGGGCGCGCTCATGGTTACCTCATCCATATAAATACCCACGGCGCCGGTCGCGTTGCCGAAGAAATCATTGGTGCCGACGCCGCGGATATTGATCTGCTGATTGGCGGGCGAGTTACCCGAGATATTAATATTAGGCGCCATGCGTGTAATGTCGGAGGCCTTCTGTACGGACATCGCTCGCATCTGATCGCTACTGTAGGCCTGCATGGCGATCGGCACATCCTGAATTGACTGGCTGCGTTTTTGCGCGGTGACCACAGTTTCTTCGAGTTCGAGCTGTTGGGCCCACGTCGTGCCAGAGATTCCCGTTACTATGGAGACCGCTGCTGCAAGGCCAGTTGATCGTTTAATGGTGGGTGCGTCCACCCATCCAGATCTTTTGCGGGTTATGGTTTTATTGCTCATGTCGTTCTCCTCAGAGTTTTGCCTCATTTATTTACGATGCATGGCATAAAATGTGCCAACTTTTAAGACACTGTTTTTAAAGAGATTATTTGTTTTTCAAAAGCTGCGTGGAAGTGATTAGACGATATGGTCTAGCGGAAAACAGTGAAGTTATGATTTGGTAATACGGTCAGCAGGAAGATGGTCGGCCGCGATCGTCGCGTTGACGTGCAGGGGCTGGTTAGCACAGGCCAGCGTTAGCGGCGACTATTCCCCGTTGCTATCCGTCTCGAGATATCGGATAAAAGATTCCGGGTGAGACGCTACGAAGCTGGACCTCTGCTTCTGTATTGAATACCAGTGCTGTAGCAACGGAAAGTCATTGATGACTGAAGTGCCATAGGCCTGGGCAATTCCAAAACGCGGAATAAGCGCACATTCTGCAGCTGAAAAGCGCCCATAAAAAATTCATCGCCATTTAACCACCTGGAGAGCTGCCGAAGGCACTGACGCCAGGCATTCTCGCTTTGGTGGATCTTTTCACGATCCCATTGACCCTCCGGTTTAGATCGCTTTTCAAAGGCCAACTCCCGCCGCGCCGACCCAATCACGGAATCTGAGTAGGACTGCAGCAGGCGATCCTTGGCGCGTTGTTCCGCGGATCCTGGAAACAGGCTGAACGGAGCATGTTTCTCATCCAGGTACTCTAAAATAGCAGTGGATTCCCAAATAACCGTATCACCTCCCACAAAGACAGGAACCGATCCTTTGGGGTTATAACCTACGACGTCCGGATGTCGCTCACCGAGCTAAACGTCAACAAGAGGTCAGCCCCATTTTCATGCCGACTATCTTGTTTCCCCGCTCCTCCTTGCGACGTCGAATCGCCCATTGAATATCGTAGGCGTCCTCGAAATCCATATCCGGATAGTCGTCGGTAATTTTGGTCACTTCGTAAGCCTCGAGTTCGGCGTTCTCGAGGTGGATTGCCAGGTCTTCAATCGCTTCTTTGCTTAATGTACTCATGGTGATCTTTACCCTTTGATGATTGCCATATTCGATGCCGATGCGACAATCTAGGCTGCCACCGCGATGACATGTTCGCTCATGTAAAGCGCTGTTAACCGTTCACTCTGCTCTTTTGCCTTCGCGATATTCTGCTCTTTGACGTGTCCATAGCCACGGATTTGGTCCGGCAATGTGGCAATCTGGACCGCAATGCTGTGATTTTCCGGTTGCAGTATCGGTAGCAATTCAGCGATCGTCGCCTCATAATCGCTGATCAGCTGCCGCTCCTGTTTGCGCTCCTGGCTGTACCCGAAGATATCCCACTTACCGCCCCGCAAGTGCTTGAACCTGACGAGAATTGCAAACGCCTTGAGAATCCAGGGACCAAATTCGCGCTTGATCAAATGCCCCGTTGCCTGATTCCGTTTAGAGATCATAGGGGGGGCGAGATTAAAGCTGAGTTTATAGTCGCCAGTAAACTGCTCTTTAAGATTGTTGAGGAACTCACCGTCAGTATAAAGGCGCGCCACCTCGTATTCGTCCTTGTAGGCCAGCAGTTTGAAATAGTAGCGGGCCACCGCCTCGGTCAAGCCCTGCATCCCCGGCGCCCTGGTCTGTTCCGCCAGCTTCACCTGCTTCACCAGCTTCAGATAGCGATCGGCATAAGCTCGGTCGTGATACGCCACCAGTTCTTCAGCGCGCCGCTCAATCACTTGCTCCAGCGTCTCGGAGATCGCCTCCGCTGCTCGGGGAGCATGGTTGGCCGCTACAATGGATTCGATTTTTTCAGGATCATTGGCCAGTAGCCGGCCCAGCTTGAACACCTTCTGGTTGTAGGCAACCGCCACGCCATTTTCTTCAATCGCCTGTTCGAGTGCCTCGCGGCCCACCGGCAACAGCCCTTTCTGGCAGGCATAGCCCAGCAGCATCATGTTGGCACCAATGGTATCGCCCGTCAGTTCCCGGGACAGCTCGGTCGAGTCAAAGAGAGTGCTGTTTTGATCACCACAAAAATCGATGATCGCCTGCCGGGTTTGTTCAACCGGAATATGAAACTCGGTATCCCGGGTAAAAGCACCAGTGACAATTTCGTGTTTGTTCACCACCGAGTGGCTATAACCCTCGTGCAGCCGCGCCAGGGATTCTTCCGCACCACTGGTGACGATGTCGGCGCCGATGAGCAAGCCGGCCTTGCCGTAGGAGAGGCGCGTGGCGTGCAGATCTTCGACTTCATTGGCGATTTTCAGGTGGCAGTACACCGCACCGAATTTTTGCGCCATACCGGTTAGGTCCAGTACCTGGGCGACCTTGCCTTCAATACGGGCCGCTGCTCCCAGCAGAGAGGAAATTGTCACCACACCGGTGCCACCGATACCGGCGACCAGGATGCCGTAGACGCTTTCGCTGGGCTGGACCCCCGGTTCGGGCAGGTTGGCAAAGATCGAGTCGTCAGTTTCCGCACCTGTGCCCCGAACCAGACTGCCGCCTCTGACGGTGACAAAACTGGGGCAAAAACCTTTAACGCAAGAAAAATCCTTGTTACAGCCTGACTGGTCAATGACCCGCTTACGGCCGAACTCGGTTTCCAGCGGTTGCACCGACAGGCAATTGGACTGTACGCCGCAATCCCCACAGCCTTCGCACACCCGGTCATTGATCACAATCCGTTGATCCGGATCCGCCGCCTTGCCCCGCTTGCGGCGACGGCGCAGTTCGGTAGCGCAGGTTTGTTCGTAGATCAAGACACTGACCCCGGGAAATTCCCGCAGCTCTTTCTGCACAGTTTCCAGATCATCTCTATGATGCAAGGTGGTGCCCGGCGCCATTTCAGCCAGCTTGTGCAAGCTGGGATCGTTGGCCACCAGCGCAATGCGTTTGACGCCCTCCCCCTGCATTTCCTGGGTGATGTGGGCTACGCTGATAGGACCATCCACCGGTTGCCCACCGGTCATGGCCACCGCATCGTTGTATAGAATCTTGTAGGTTATATTTACCTTCGCGGCGATCGCCTGCCGAATGGCCATCGAGCCCGAATGATAATAGGTACCGTCACCCACATTGGCGAAGGTATGGGGCATGTCCACAAAGGGCGCCGCACCGACCCAGGTCACCCCTTCACCACCCATTTGCGGGTAGGATATAGTATTGCGGTCCATCAGATTCACCAGCCAGTGACAACCGATACCGGCCAGTTGCACGCTGCCTTCGGGCACCTTGGTGGAACTGTTATGAGGGCAGCCGGAACAAAAATAAGGGGTGCGCTCGACGCTGGTCCGCGGCAGCGCCAGTTGTTGCTCAGTTTTGTCGAGAAAATTGACCCATTCAGAGGCCCTGTCATTTTGAAAATGCGGCGCCAACCAGTCCGCCAGCACCCTGGCGATCAAGGCCGGGGTCAGCTCAGCGTGGGAGCGAAACAGTTCATCGCCTTCGGTATTTTGCTTGCCGATCACTCGGGGACGGTGGGCTTCGGGGATATTGAACAACGCATCCTTGACCTGCGGCTCGAGGAAGGGGCGACACTCTTCAATCACAAATACCTCATCAAGCCCCTGGGCAAACTCGCGTATGCCCTCGGGTTCGAGCGGCCAGATCAGGCTCACCTTATAGACACTCAGGCCAATCGCTGCCGCCTGCTCGGAATCAATCCCGAGATCGTGTAGGGCTTCGATGGTGTCCACATAACTTTTACCAGCCGTGATGATCCCTACCCGGCGGTTGGGACCATCTATCACGGCACGGTTGAGTTTATTGGCACGGACAAAGGCTTTTACCGCCGGCAGGCGGCGAGTTAGCATCCGTTCATCCTGGTTCACCGAGCGGTCCGGCCAGCGGATATGCACCCCAGGCTCGGTAATTTCATAGTCCGTCGGAATCACGGTTTGGGCGCACGCTGGATCCACATCGATGGAGAACCAGGATTCGGCGATATCGGATACCATTTTGATCGCAACCCACACACCGGCATAACGGGATAACTGCCAGCCGATCAAACCAAAGTCATAGATATCCTGCACACTGGAAGCACTGAATACGGGAATACACAAACCCGCCAGTACATGCTCGGACTGTTGCTGGATACTGGAAGAGCGGCTCATGGGAT
>JBPCXM010000150.1:0-13815 GCA_051008535.1 Pseudomonadales bacterium
ACAAAGTGGCGCCGCAGATCGCCGACGGAATAACAAATAGATTTACGCCCGGAACCATTGTAGCGCCCAATACCGCTGCGCCGAATCCAAGACTGGTGAGCCGCTGATCAGCGAGTATTTGCCGAAAGCGTTTGAACTTGACGCGATTGTTATCTGCCGGGTAGTCGCCGTATTGAATCGCCATCATCCACGCTCCCCAAAACAACCACAGGAATGGGCTGATGATATTGACTGTGGGAATTAGAGTCAGAACCCAGATTAGCAAAGCAACTGGCAAAGTATAAAGTAGTTTCGCCAACTCACGGCCCAGTGCCTTCGGTACACTGACGACAGTTTGCCATCCGCTTTCGCTTGCACTCGGCGGTCGCCGTTGCGTTACTCTCTGTTCGACTTTCTCCGCCAGCAAGCCATTGAACGGCGCGCTCAACAAGTTGGCGACAATGGTGAAACTGAAAACAACAATGATTAGCAGCAAGAGAATAAACACCGGCCATAGCAACCACTGCAGAAAGTCCAGCCAGGAAGGTATCAGACCCAGTAGGTAGTCTATCCAAGCCGAAAACTTGGTCACCGAATAAGTCATCAGTGCGGCGAAGATAGTGATGTTAATTGTTAGTGGAATCCATACAAACCGGCGGATGCCGGGTTTGCCCAGCATGCGAAAACCACGAATGAGATATTCGGCGCCTTGCAGCGGATTATCGGCCATCAACGAATATTCAGCCGCCGGTTGCGCCTGCGTCTGTTAAAACCGTAACAAATTCGCTGCTGTTACGATGCTGCTTGGCAATCTCCAGCAGCGATTGGCCGGCAGGGCTTTTGGCGTTGACATCGCGCCCGGCGGCTTGAAAGAAGCCGACAAACAGCTCGAAATCACTGTCGCGCATACTTTGATACGCTTTTAATAGCATATGGAAATCGGGGTTTACCCCGTCAGCGGATTGCAGATCGAGAAAGCTGCGCACCCGGACTTCGGTCCAGACTTCGTCCAGTACTTTTGCTTTATCCTTTTTTAACATTCTTTTCCCATTTCAACTCAATTACTAATTGCGTGGCGACCGACCGTGGTCAACTGAAACTGTTCAGCCCGTTCTGCCGGCTAACCCAATTTGTCTTTCAGCAGACTATTAACCTGCCCCGGATTAGCCTTACCATTCGACGCTTTCATGACCTGGCCGACAAAAAAGCCAAGCATTTTTTTCTGCTTGTCAGGTTCGCTGTTACGGTATTGAGCAACCTGGTCAGCGTTATCGGCAATCACGGTATCGACCATCGCTTCGATCGCGCCGACATCTGAGACTTGCATTAAGCCGCGTGCCTCAACAATGTCATCGACCGTACCTTCATTGTTCCAAAGTGCTTCGAATACGGTTTTCGCTATCTTGCCGGAAATGGTTTGATCGTTAATACGTTTGATCAGCAATGCCAATTGTTCGCTTGCCAGCGGGCATTGTTCGATGTCTACATCATTTTTGTTCAGCGCCGCTGCCAAGTCGCCCATTATCCAGTTTGCTGCCGCTTTGGCGTCTTCGCTGCCGACAGCTACCGCTTCAAAGTAGTCGGCTGTGGCGCGATCGGCCGACAATATGGTGGCGTCGTATTGGCTGAGTTCATAGTCGGCGCAAAATCGTGCGTGTTTTTGTTTTGGTAGTTCGGGAAGCTGGTCTCGCACCGCGCTGACATAAGCTTCGTCGATGACAATCGGCAACAAGTCAGGCTCGGGGAAATAGCGGTAGTCGTTGGCGACTTCCTTGCTGCGCATCGGGCGCGTGACGTTCTTGTCAGCATCATAGAGGCGGGTTTCCTGAGTGATCTTGCCGCCGTCTTCGAGTATGTCGCGTTGCCGTTCGATTTCGGTCGCGATGGCTTTCTCGACAAACCGAAACGAGTTAACGTTCTTGATTTCGGTGCGGGTACCGTACTCGCTTTCGCCCATGGGTCGTAGCGACAGGTTCACGTCGCACCGCATGGAACCCTGCGACATATCACCGTCGGAAATACCCAGGTAGCGCACCAACGAGTTGATGTATTTCAAATAGGCAACTGCTTCTTTGGCACTGCGTATGTCGGGCTCGGAGACGATTTCCAGCAACGGAGTGCCGGCACGATTCAAGTCTATGCCCGACATGCCATGAAAGTCTTCGTGCAGCGACTTGCCCGCGTCTTCTTCGAGATGGGCACGTGTCACTCCTACGGTTTTGACAGTGCCGTCGTCTAAATGAATGTCAACCTCGCCGTTACCAACAATGGGGTGGTCCATCTGGCTGATCTGATAACCCTTGGGCAAGTCGGGATAAAAATAGTTTTTACGATCGAATACGGAGCGGTAGCCCAACTCGGCGTCGATCGCCAGCCCAAACTTGACGGCCATTTCCACGACACGCTCGTTGAGTACCGGTAGTGTGCCCGGCATGGCAAGATCGACCGCACAAGCCTGAGTGTTAGGATCGGCGCCAAATGTAGTCGCCGCGCCGGAGAAAATTTTTGAGTCGGTTGCCAGTTGCACGTGAATTTCTAGGCCTATCACCGTTTCCCAGTTCATGCTGATCGCTCCGTGTCCATTGCCAACGGCGCGCAGCGTTGGTGCCAATCTGTGGCTTGCTGGAACATATGCGCGGCGTTCAGCAAAGCCCCTTCTTGCATATAGTTGGCAATGAGTTGCAGTCCTACTGGCTTATCGTCGACCATTCCGGTCGGAATCGACAGTGCTGGCAAGCCGGCGAGGTTGGTTGCGATGGTGTAAATATCTTCTAGATACATGGTCACCGGATCGCTGGTTTTCTCGCCGAGTTTAAATGCTGGCGATGGGCTGGTCGGGCCAATAATCATATCCACGGATTCGAATGCCTGTACAAAGTCTTGCTTTATCAAGCGGCGAATCTGCTGCGCCTTGCGATAGTAGGCGTCGTAGTAGCCGGCCGACAGCGCGTAAGTGCCGACCAGAATGCGACGCTTCACTTCGTCTCCGAAGCCTTCGCCGCGCGTACGCGTGTACATATCGTGCAAATCTTTTGGGTCTTCGCAGCGGTGGCCGTAGCGCGCGCCGTCAAATCGCGAAAGATTGGTGGAACACTCCGCAGGGGCGATGACATAGTAGGCCGGTACTGCCAAATGCGAATGCGGTAAGCTGATTTCGCTGACGCTGGCGCCTAGTTTTTCGTATTCCTTAATCGCTTGTTCAACACACCGCGCCGTACCAGCGTTAAGCCCTTCGCCAAAATATTCTTTTGGTGCACCGAGACGTACTCCGTTCAACGAATCGTTTAAGCTGGCGCTATAATCCGGCACTGGCGCATCGATGCTGGTCGAATCCTTGGTGTCAAAGCCTGCTATTGCCTGCAGCAGTAACGCGGCGTCCTCTGCCGTGCGTGTCATCGGACCGGCCTGGTCGAGGCTGGATGCGAAAGCAATCATGCCATAGCGCGATACCCGCCCATAGGTCGGTTTCAGACCGGTAAGACCACACAAGGCGGCTGGCTGGCGAATCGATCCACCGGTGTCGGTGCCTGTGGCAGCCGGAGCGAGATGTGCAGCAACCACAGCCGCGGAACCACCCGACGATCCGCCCGGCACGCAATCTTCCGACCACGGGTTGCGCACGGGACCGTAATAGCTGGTTTCGTTGGAAGACCCCATGGCAAACTCGTCCATATTGGTTTTACCCAACATGACCAGACCTGCATCATTGCACTTTTGCACCACCGCTGCGTTATACGGCGGTACGAAATTATCCAGCATGCGTGAGCCACAGCTGGTGCGTACGCCGGCTGTACAAAAAATATCTTTTTGTGCCAACGGAATACCGCATAGCGATTGCGCGGCACCAGCGGCCAATGCTTGGTCGGCGCGAGTCGCAGCATTCAGCGCTTGTTTTTCGGTGACACTGATAAAGCCATTCAAGCTCGGGTCGAGTTTTTTGATGCGCGCCAGGTAATGCTCGGTGAGCTCGACACTGGAAAACGTTTTATCCAGCAGCGCTTTGCGCAACTGGGCCAAGGTGAGTTTATGCATTCGGTACCGTGCTCAATGCTATTCGATGACTTTGGGAACGAGATAAAGACCGTCTTCAACGGCCGGTGCAATTGCTTGAAACGCATCCCGCGCATTCGGTTCGGTGACTGCGTCAGCGCGGAGTCTCTGGGTAGCGTCTTGCGGGTTTGCCATCGGTTCAACGTCTTGGGTATCAACCGCCTGCATCTGATCGACCAGGGCGAGAATGTCGGTAATGCTCTGCGTTACCTCGGCCAACGTATGTTCTTCCAGCCGCAGGCGTGCCAGTTCGGCGATTTTTTCGATGTCGGAACGAGTTACCGACATAGTATTTCCCTCCTTAGAGCTAGAACTTTTTCGGGACACTCAATATAAACCACCAAGTTATCATATTTGCTGCTTGTCCTAAATGCTTGCCGTTGCTAGCCTTGAATTTTCTGGAAATTAGAGACGCGCGCGTGCAAAAGCAGTCAACAAGTCAGTTGTATCTCGCCTCAGCATCGCCGCGGCGGAGTGATTTATTAACGCAGTTGGGTTTGCGCTTTGAGTTGCTTAGTGCGGAGATAGACGAGCAACCGGCTGCTGGTGAATTGCCCGAAGCTTGCGTTACGCGTCTTGCGCGCGCCAAGGCTGAAGCCGGTTGGCAGGCGGCGCAACGCCGACAGCGAATTCCAGTGCTCGGCGCAGATACAATCGTGGTTATTAATTCAACAATACTCGGCAAGCCTCGCGATGAAACTGACGCGCGTCGTATGCTGCGCTTGCTGTCGGGGCGCAAGCATCAGGTGATGACCACGGTTGCCATCTGTCATAACGAGCGTGTCACTTCGCGTACCGTGGTCAGCGACGTTCAATTTAAGGTATTAGGTGAACACGAGATCAGCGCCTATTGGCAAACCGGCGAAGGCAGCGACAAGGCAGGTTCATATGCGATTCAGGGTGTTGGTGGTATGTTCGTAGAACACATCGCGGGTAGCTACTCGGCCATTGTCGGGTTACCCTTGTTCGAGACCGCGCAATTGTTGCGCGAATTCGGAATTGACGTATTGTGAAGGTGCACCTGGAACTCAATGAGTGAAGAAATTTTAATCAATGTAACCCCGGTTGAGACCCGCGTGGCCTTGGTCGAAAACGGCATGCTGCAAGAAGTGTATATTGAGCGCTCGTTGCGCAAGGGCATCGTTGGCAACGTCTATCTTGGCGAAGTGGTGCGCGTGTTGCCGGGGATGCAAGCGGCGTTTGTGGATATCGGTCTGGAACGCGCCAGCTTTATTCATGCCAGCGATATTGCCAGCCTTGACTCGGAAGGCATGGAAGAGCGTAGCAACGGCAACGATAATATTCGCGAGGTAGTGCGCGATGGTCAAACCCTCACCGTGCAAATCATTAAAGAACCGATTGGCACCAAGGGTGCGCGCTTGTCTACGCACTTGTCCGTGTCGTCGCGTTTTCTGGTTTACATGCCGCAGACCACTCATATCGGCGTGTCGCAGCGCATTGAAGACGAAGACGAGCGCGAACGCCTGAAACAGCAAATTCAGGAGTGCGCTGCCGCTGAAGGCCTGGCGGGCATGGGTGGTTTTATCCTGCGCACCGCCGCCGAAGGCATTGGCATCGACGAATTAAGAGTCGATATGCGCTACCTGAAGCGCCTGTGGCTGTCGATTCAGCAAAAAATTCAAGACTGCAAGCCACCCTGTGTGATTTATGAAGACCTGCCTTTGTCGTTGCGCACGATGCGAGATTTAGCCCGGCCAGATCTTGAGAAAGTGCGGGTAGACTCTCGTGAAACCTTAACCAAGGTGGAGCAGTTTGCGCAAGAGTTTGTGCCTGAAGTGACCGATTGCATTGAATACTACGCAGGTGATCGGCCCATTTTTGAATTGTTCGGCGTGGAAGACGAGATCCAAAAAGCGCTAAGTAGGAAAGTACAGCTCAAGTCAGGTGGTTATCTTATTTTCGACCAAACAGAGGCCATGACCACCATTGACATCAACACCGGCGCATTTGTCGGCCATCGGAACCTGGAAGAAACAATATTCAAGACCAATCTTGAGGCGGCCACCGCGCTGGCACGACAGCTTAGGGTGCGCAATCTGGGCGGCATGATCATTATCGATTTTATAGACATGCGTGAGCCCGAACATCAACGCCAGGTGTTACGTGCTCTGGAAAAGGTACTCGCCAAGGACCATGCGAAAACATCGATTACCGGCATTTCGGAGCTGGGCCTGGTGCAAATGACGCGCAAACGAACTCGTGAAAGCCTGGAGCAGATTCTATGCGAACCGTGCCCCGCCTGCGCCGGGCGCGGCACGATGAAATCGGCAGAGACGGTTTGCTACGAAGTATTCCGTGAAATATTACGCGATGCGCGTGCTTATGAGAACGAAACCTATCTGGTGCTGGCGTCGCAGCCGGTGGTCGATCGCCTGCTCGACGAAGAGTCTTCTAGCGTGGCGGACCTGGAAGAGTTTATCGGCAAAGAAATCAAATTTCAGGTGGAGGTAATGTACACTCAAGAGCAATTTGATGTGATTTTGCTGTAAGAAATCTGTCTAGCATGACTTTCTCCAGAAATTTCGCCGTCGCCAAACGCTGCATACTTTACATAGCGGTTACGGTACTAATATTACTGGCCGTGATCGCCAGTATTGGGCGCTATTATCTGCCATATATCACCCAGTATCGTAGCCAGGTTCTGGATTGGAGCAGCGCGCAAGCCGGTTTCGAAATCGACGCGGCCACTCTCGTCGGTCGGTGGTCGAAATTATCACCCATCATTTCGGCCAGCGACGTTCATCTTGGTGCTGCCCAGACCGGTATCGATGTCGGGTCCGTACGCATAAAACTAAACTTGCTCCGCAGTTTGTGGTATCGACAACCGTTGGTGTCACGTGTAGCAATCGCAAAAACGCAGTTGCAACTGTACGAAGCGGAAGATGGCAGTTGGCGCCTTGCCCAGGACTTGTTGCCTGACACTTCTGAATCTAACGATGGCTTGACGGTGCACCAGTACAATAACGCCTATGGCGCGTTTGAGCATTTGGATATTTCCGATTCCAGCATTGAACTATTGCGCCAAGACGGCAGCCAGCTTCAAATTGAACATGTCAACCTGCGTCTGGTCAAGCAGCTTGATCGCTGGCGTATCATTGCGGATGGTTTGCCGCACAACTCAGCTCTGCCGGTCAACATCGTAGTTGAAGGGCGCGGAATACCAAATTCGTCAGATTTCACGATACACGCGCATGCGTCTTTTCAGGGCCTCGACGCGGCGGGACTTGCACCCGCGCTGGCGCTGGGCGAGTGGCAGCTGCAGTTGCCAAACATTTCCGGCGAGCTGTGGCTGGATTGGGCAGACAACTATGCCGTGCAGGCACAAGGCAGCATTGACGCTCGCAGCGCTGCCTTGTTGCATAGTGACGGTGAAACGAAGAAATCGTTGCAACAATTGCACAGCGATTTCTTACTCGACATGAGTAATCTGAAGCAAATTGGCGTATGGCTGAGCGATCTCCATGTGCTCGTGGGCGCGCAGCGCGTGGCGATCGATCACGCGTGGCTCAGGCGCGAGAGTGACATCATGGCGCTAAGCGTTGATGCGATTGAGTTGGCGCCGGCGAAATACCTGCTTACCGAGCTCGGCTTAATGCCGGAAAAACCCCAGGCAGTGTTGGACACACTGGATCCAAACGGTTGGTTGCGCGATGTTAGCTTGCTGGTACCTAGCGAGGAATCCGACGAAGCGCTGCAAATTCGCGCCCGGCTCGATAATGTAGAGATGTCTGCATGGGCCGGCGCTCCCGGCGGCAGCGGCTTGAGTGGTAGCGTGGTGACGGACTTGGAGAGTGGATTGGTTAGCCTTAACTCCGCCGCGCTTAGCCTGCATTTCCCGAAGCTTTACCGACATCCGCTAATCTTCGACTCCGCGCAGGGCAATGTTGCCTGGAATATTGGCAAGGAATCGGTCACCGTACAAAGCAGCGCGCTGCGTTTACACGGCCAGGCGGGTAACGCACGGGGTTATTTTGACCTCGATATTCCGCTGCAAAAAGGCGGCGATCGCGATCCGCAGATGAATTTGGTCATTGGTTTGCAAGACACTTCGGCGAAATTCAGGAGCCAGTTTATTCCATATACGGTGGGCGAGGATCTGCTCGCCTGGCTTGATAAAAGTATTAAACAAGGCGATGTGCTGGACGGTGCGTTTATCTATCGTGGTTCTATTGCTGCAAAAGCCGACCTAGCGCGTAGCATACAACTCTATTTTGATATTGTTAACGGTGAAGTGGACTATGACAGTCGTTGGCCGATGGTTTCGCAGGTCGCTGGTGAAATTTTTATTGATGATCAGATTGTAAGGGTAGAGGCCAGCCGTGGTTCGATTCTCGGCCTGACTCTCACCGACAGCAGCATAAAATACGCGCCGGCACCAACAGAAGGTAGTTTATTAACCATTGATAGTGCCGTTAGTGGCGGAGTGGATGCCGCCCTAAACGTGATTAAACAATCACCAGTACGTGATTTCGTTGGCGATGCACTGGACGCATGGGAGGGCGCCGGTGAGGTGCAAGCGAAACTGCGCGCCGAGTTGCCGTTTGGCAGCGATGCGGCTGAACAGGTCGGCATCGAAGCTCAATTGCAGCGCGCAGCGTTCAATCACGCGGGCTTAAATCTCGAATTCGACCAGATAAACGGTCCGCTGCACTATACAACACAACGGCAGCTTTATTCGCCGGGCTTGCAAGGCGCGCTGTGGGGTAAGGCGCTGACCGCCGCCGTGAACTCGACCAAAGTGCCGCTTGCTATCAAGCCTGCAACTCCAAAAAAAGCGTCGCCCGCTAAGATCGAGCCTGCGGCTCACGAGAAACCAGATGTCGGAATTGCCCTAGCGGTCGACAAAGATACAACCGCAAGTGAAAAACCGACCGCAACGGAAAGTTGGAAAACCGTTATCAAGCTAACGGGTAGTGCTGGCAGCGAAGATATAATCGATTGGCTAGACTTTCCGTTGCAGGATTACTTTACCGGCAGCGCAGACTATACGGCGCGGCTGAGTATTGCAAAAGGCGATAGTCGCTTGCGGATCGCTTCTGATCTGGAACAGCTGCAATCTACTTTGCCAGCACCGCTGCAAAAAGATATCGGCGCCCCGATGCCGTTGAAGGTCAGTTTGTATTTATCTGATACACCGCTGCGTATGGCTGTAAAGTTAAAGGACCGCGCCCGACTCGCCCTCATATTGCACGATGGTCAGCCGGCAACCGGCTCGCTGGGCCTGGGTAGCGATACCAAAGTGTCTTATTTTCCAGACCGCCTGGCTATTTCCGGCGGTCTGGAATATTTCGAATTCGGTCCCTGGCTGGATGTGCTGGGCGCATTCACAGCGCAGTATGAGGATACCGATTCCAATGCAAGTCCTATTGGCAAGGTTGCCGCCGACGCCATAAGTATCGACAAATTCAATGTGTATGGCGCGGAGTTTGACGCTATTAAGTTGGCGGCGTCACATGAAGGTGGCGATTGGCAGTTTCAGATTAATGGCACAGATTTAGCAGGGCAGGTCGGCTATAACGCAGGGCAACAACCATCATTGTCACTTGATTTGAAAAATATCTATCTACCCGCAGCTGAGAAGCCGGCGGATGAAACGATCGAGGAGGGAACTATCAACTCCTCTCTGCTCGACAACTTCTATCCAGCGGATTTGCCGGCGATGAAGTTCGCGGTACAAGACTTTAAGGTCGGTGATCAGGCGTATGGGAACTGGGACTTCGAGGTGCGAAACATTGAACATGGAATAGAGTTGCACGACCTTGTCGCGGACGTCAGAGGTATCCAAGTCGGTGGTCACAACGATGAAAACGCCTGGTTGCAGTGGCGCCGCGTTGAAAGTCAACAGCAGACAAGGTTCCGAGGTGTGCTGACATGCGGGGATCTCAGTGCCGTGTTGCGCGAATGGGGTTTTGCCGAAGCTATTCGCAGCAAAAAAGCTATCTTTATACCCGATTTGGGTTGGTACGGTTCGCCCTTGCAATTTGGGCTAAACAACCTGGAAGGCGATGTCACTTTCTCCATGACCGATGGTCAATTTATGGAAGATAACTCGGCGGCGAACGCCCTGCGCTTGTTTAGTATATTTAATTTCGACACGATTTTGCGCCGCCTGCAGTTCAACTTTAAGGACGTATTTAATCGCGGCTTAAGCTACGACAAAATTCGCGGCGGATTTCATATTGAAAACGGTAGCATGGAGATCGTTGAAACACTAAATGTAAAAGGCCCCTCGAGTCGATTCCAAATGACCGGTACGGTTGATCTGGAGAATGAACTGGTCGATACGAAAATGGTTGCGACTTTGCCCTTAACCAGTAATTTACCGTGGGTTGTGGCGCTGGCCGGTGGTTTGCCAGCAGCTGTCGGCGTTTATGTCGCGGGTAAAATATTTCAAGACCAGTTTGATGAGCTTTCCAGCGCGTCGTACACCATCAAGGGTAAATGGGATGATCCGACAATTAAGCTTGAAAAAGTTTTTGGTGACGATATGAAAGTTAAAAAGGCCGAGGCGCCAACGAAGCCAACTGAGGCGACGCAATGAGCGAAGGCGACGCGTTAGTTCGCACCTCGGTCGTGCAGATGGTGAGCACCGATGTTGTTGCAGACAACTTAAATACCGCCGCTGAGCTGATTCGTAAAGCCGTGTTGGAAGGTGCGCAGTTGCTGGTGCTGCCAGAAAATTTCGCGCTATTTTCGAGCAGCAAGTTATTAGATGCCGGTCAGCAGGAAGCCACCAACAGTGGTCCGATGCGCTCATTCCTCTCGGCTACTGCGCGAGAGCATGGCGTTTGGCTAGTCGGTGGCAGCTTACCGTTGCCAGCCGCAACACAGAAAGTGTACGCCGCCAGCTTTGTGTTGGATTCAGAAGGTATAGAGCGTGCATGCTATCGAAAAGTTCACCTGTTCGATGCCGAAGTAGGTGACGCGCAAGGGCGCTATCGGGAATCTGACACGCTGACTGCCGGCGATGAAGTAGTCAGTGTAGAAACTCCGTTTGGAAAGCTGGGGTTGAGCATTTGCTACGACCTGCGATTTCCCGAACTCTACCGCGCCTTATTTAAGCAAGGTGTTGATTTGGTCACCGTACCTTCGGCCTTTACCGAACGCACCGGGCGGGCCCACTGGGAGCCCTTACTGCGAGCAAGGGCCATCGAGAACTGCTGCTATATTCTCGCGCCCAACCAGGGCGGCCAGCACACGCCGAAGCGGGCAACCTGGGGCCATTCGATGATCGTCGACCCCTGGGGCAAGGTGCTAGCACAATGTGAACAGGGCGAGGGCTTTGCTATCGCCGATATTGATCTTGGGTATCTGAGTGAGTTGCGCCAGCGGATGCCGGTGCGTAATCATCAGAGAATTAAAGTGCCTGAGGGTGATATCACTTAGTTTGGTGTGAGCGCGCAGACATCTGCGCTATGATCGCCGGCACACAAGAGGCTGGGATTATTTCTCCGTTCCACGGGGCATCCATGCCCCATCCCGCGTCCGTCCCTGGCGCTAGTCACTACGAAATAACCCCAGCCTCTCGTGTGCCTCACTGCCGAGTACATCCAAGCTACCAGAATACTGCAGAATGAGCGGCGAGCAGATTGCTACCTGTTTTGGAGCGACTAGCGCCAGGGATGGACGCGGGACGGGCTCAGGGATGAGCCCTGGAGCGTAAAAACAGGTAGCAATTTGTTCGACGCGGATTAATCACCCAGAGCCAGCTCCCGTAAATAACGAAACAACTTGCGCGCGCTGGCGGGCGGTTTTCCGGAGGTTTGTTCGTACCCAGCATTGCGAATAAGTTGGCGCAGGTGTTGTCTGTCCGCGTTGGGATAGGTTTGCAAAGTATTTTCCAGCGCGCCGTCGGTGTTGGCAATTAGTTGGTCGCGCAGGTCTTCCAGGGCATGAAACTGGCGTGCCTCGGCGCGATTGCCTGCGGCCATTTGTTGTAGAGCGGCTTCGATCGGCGTGCAATCGATAGAGCGCATCAGTTTGCCGATGTATTGTAGCTGCCGGCGCCGGCCTTCGCGTTGCCGTATCGACCGAGCTTTTAGGATTTCCGTCTTAAGGTTTTCGTCTACAGGAACGCGCTCTAAGTCGCGATCGCTTAGTTTGACCAGAGTTTCGCCGAGATCCTGCAGTGCAGTCATCTCACGCTTCAACTGCGATTTGCTTTTTTTACCGTCGTCTTCCGAATATTCTTCAGCCATGCGAGCTCTACGTTATGCATAGAACAACGTCGCGAGGCCCAAAAAAGACACGAAGCCTACAACGTCGGTGATAGTGGTCAATGCCACACCGCCGGCGAGGGCCGGGTCGATGTTAATTGATCTCATCACAAGTGGCAGTAACACGCCCGCTATTGCAGCAGTGAGCAAATTGATAAACATGGCGAGTGCGATCACTATTCCTATGCGCGTGTCCTGGAACCATAGCAGCGCAACGCAGGCAACAATTGCTGCCCACAGCAAGCCGTTCAGCGCAGCCACGGCCAACTCGCGGCTACAGAGCCAGTACGCATTGTTTCTGCCGATATGGCCTAATGCCATGCCCCTTATAACAATCGTTAGAGTCTGACTGCCCGCGACACCACCCATGCTGGCGACAATGGGCATCAATATAGCTAGCGCCACGACTTGGTCTAGTGTGGCTTCAAACATTTTAATGGCGGCCGATGCGATAAACGCGGTTATCAAATTTACGCCCAACCATACCGCGCGGCGCGGCGTGCTATTGCGCACCGATGCGAATGTATCCTCATCTTCGTCAAGACCTGCCATGCTCATCAATGAGTGATCGGCATCTTCGATAATCACGTCCACAACATCGTCGATTGTGATGCGGCCGAGTAGCTTGTTGGTTTCGTTGATGACTGGCGCCGATACCCAGTCGTGCCGTTCAAACAAGGAGGCGACGTCCGTGCTTTGCATGGCGGCGGGGATGGCGTCGACGTCGGTAAGCATGATTTCGCGTACCGTCACCGAAGGGTCGCTGACCAGTAACTTGCGCAATGGCAGCAAGCCCAGGAATGCATCCTGACGGTTAACAACGATTAGATTGTCAGTCATGCGTGGAATTTTTTCGTGGCGGCGCAGGTAGCGCAACACAACGTCAAGCGTATGACTCGGGCGCACAGTGATGGTGTCGGTGTTCATCAAGCCGCCGGCCGTGTCTTCGGGGTAGGTAAGAATGGTTTCCAATCGGTGCCGGTCCTGCACGTCCATGGTGCGTAGCACTTCGGCGATGATCTGGTTTGGTAATTGCTGCAGAATATCGGCTATGTCGTCAGCTTCCAGACCTTCGGTTATCGCAACGACTTCGTCGGCATCCATGTCGTTGAGGAACTGATTGCTGATATCATCACTGAGCGCTTGCAGTATTTCGCCTTCGTTTTCGATATCGACGAGTTGCCACAACAGCGCACGGTTCTTCGGTGGTGATGACTCCAGCAAATGCGCGACATCGACCGGTCGCAGCTTGTTTAGCATGCCCCTCACTTGCATGAAGGTACCGCTGCTCAAAGCCTCATTCAGCTCCTCCAAATGGACGCCCCGGGTTGGACTGTTTTCCGCAGTATTAGGCATTGTGGTTTATGTGTTTATTCGCCTTCGTCGAAGCGGTTTTCTATTAAGGTGCTGAGGGCCTGCAGAGCTTCTTGTTCGTCATCTCCGTCGAAATGTATTTCCAGTACAACACCTTTTGCCGCCGCCAGCATCATGACGGCCATAATGCTTTTGCCATCGATCGGACTGCCATCCTTAATCACATGAATGTCAC
>JBPCXM010000151.1:0-2559 GCA_051008535.1 Pseudomonadales bacterium
CGGCCGCGAGGTCAAACAATTCGCGGAAATCGACCCAGCGCTCAGCAATAATATAGCGTTCACCAATCTGACCACTGTGCTCGGCTAGTAACATTGCCCGGGCAGCGTCTTTGATGCCTACCGATGGACCGCCGCCATCCCAATAGAAAGGCATTTTACCCCTCGCCACATCGGCCACCATTTTGCCATGCGGGGTCGGCGCAAAGTCGCCTTCGCCATAGGTATTGCCGACACAACAGGCAACACCGGGTAATCCCTTGTCCTGACAGTATTGCAAAAACAGATTTTCAGCCCGCACGCGGCACAGAACATAGTGTGGAGCTTGCGACTCCCAGTTGAACGCGTCGGCTTCAGTCGACACGCCAGTTGGGTTCAAGCCAATCGTGCCGAATGTGCTGGTGAAAACGAAATGCTGGATCTTGGCTGCAACAGCCGCTTCCATGGCATTGAGCAGGCCGTCGACATTGACGCGGTACAAGGGTGCCGGATCACGCAACCAGGCACGCGTGTCGACTACACAGTAGAACACACTGCTGCAGTCCTGCAGGGCGGCATCCAGGGAATCGCGATCGAGCACATCGCCATAATGCTTGTCGATAATCAGCCCATCTATGGCGCGCGTGTCGGAGGTTTTGCGTACCAGAACACGCACGTCTCGGCCCTCCTCTACCAACAGTTTGGTCACATGGCTGCCGAGGAATCCACTGGCGCCTAACACTAACGTCTTACCTTGCAAAAGAGCATTCCCTCCGTGCAGCAACGATGGGTTAAAAGAAAACCCCCAACGAAGGGCCGGTCACAAGGTTCCAATCAATCAGAACCTCTCGCTTGGCTATTAGGAAATCTTCTTCCGTACGGCGCAATATATCGCTGCGCCTAGCTGTATACATATGATTGTCGCTGTCGTGGCGAATATAGGCGATGAGAATATTACTATATACCTGCAAGCAATCAAGTGTCTCGCTGGGCAACACTTCTACATTGCTAACGAAGCGACTAGTGCGCGCCGGTGGATTGTCGGTCCAGGAATTGATTTTGAAAGCACGCATCACTCGAATCGACAAGGTCAAATAATTTTCGCTACGAAAGTTGGCGTCGGTACCGTGGCTTAGCTCTTGTTCGACATTGAGCAATGCCTCGCTATCTCTTTTCTTTGGATCAACAAAGACGGTGTGGCGATTTGGTAGTGTGTATTCGACATCCTCGGCTACCAAGGCCAGCCATTGTTGATATTTTCGCTCATCCAGCAGGCGGGCCTCGCGAAAATAAAACTGTTCGACCGCGCCGATTAAATCGCGGCTAATTGGTAATGCGGTGCCATGCTCAGCGGCTTGAATCATGCGCGAGCCTCCCCTTGTTGAATCTCTTCTTGCCAACGCCGATAAAAAGCGCGCGCATAATGTTCATCAAAGCACGACCCTACCATGCCAGGTAATTCCGCGTGCGGCTTTGCCTCGCCCAATCCGAGGCCATAAAAATACGGCGTGTCGTCGGCATAGTCGATAACGCTGCCGATGTACTGTTGCGACCAAGCTTCGGCATCTTCTTGCTCCAGTACACCACCAGGCCCAAAGAAAAAGTTGTAATTGCTTTCCAGCTTGGTTTTGATGTGATCGGGTGCGCCTTTGTCGACGATATACCACGACCAGTATTCCACTGCGCCCGGCCCCTTGGGGTGACTCTGGCGCAGAGTCAGGTTGGGCCACAGGAAGGAAAAGTTCGGATAGACGCTATAGGTCAAAGGTTTGATGCGTGCGCGTATTTTGCCTAGTCGCTCCTCCACCAACCGCTGCTTTTCCAGCAAGTATTCATTAACCTCCGGGTCCATCGCGGCGAAGCCATCGGAACCCCACATACATTGCTCCAGCGTTGATCCTTCGGGCATAAGCCGCACCGCTACGCCATGTCCTGGTTTGGGTACGACGTTGCGGCCATGGGTTTCTAGTTCCTCCACTTGCGGCGCGTCGGCGGTAATAATGGAACCGTGCAGATATGGGCCGTGGCCGACATCACCGAGCTGGTTCTCCACCGGCAGTTTCCAGTTCGCTTTGATTAACCATTTATGTGGCGCGCCTAACACTTCGACACCATCTTCGAAGCGGTCGAACATGCAGTCGAGATACCAGCGCATATCGCCCAGATATTCATCCACTGGTTCGATCTCCGGGTCCAGGCAGGCAAAAATCAACTCGCGATACGTTTCCACACGCGGCACTTTTTTCAAACCTAACGTGCTTTTGTCTAATTTACCCTCCACCTTACGTTCCTGCGGCACCGCTGCCAGGCGACCGTCTACGGTGTACGACCAGTTGTGGTAAGGACACACGAAGCGCTTCGCATTACCCTTGTCGGCGCGGCAAACCTTCACGCCACGGTGAATGCAACTATTGAAACTGACGTGAATGTTGTTATCTTCGCCGCGCGCGACAATAACCGGCGTTTCGCCGATAAACGAGGTAATAAAATCGCCTGGTTTGACAAGCTGGCTTTCATGACCCATGTAAATCCAATTGCGACCGAAAATATGCTGCTTTTCCAGTTGGTAGAGTTCAGGGTCGG
>JBPCXM010000152.1:0-3356 GCA_051008535.1 Pseudomonadales bacterium
CCATATTGCACCAACAGCTCTTCTTCAATCATCCTTTGCAGGATCAGCGACCGGTCGCTAGCAGTGACGGCAGAGCGTTTCTCACTCGCAAACAGCTGGACGGCACGTTGGTAGTCGGCCAGTTCGAGCCGTGTGCCGTTGACTGAAGCAACACCGCCATGGCCCAGATCGTTGTTGGCGGCTTCGTCGAGCAAGGCAAGCACAGCGAACAACACACCGACTAAAGCGCCCACGGTCAGGCCAACAAGCGGTCGCGTATCCTCTGCGGAAACCCAGCGAGCGATGGTGCATGTCAGAGTTACCTTCGGCCTGCTAGCCATCAGGAACCTGGCGAGTAGTTGACAAATATGGGGGAAGACCAGGCCCTATGGCCCAGTGGGGCCTGGCAGTTATCCTCGCTATCGACGCGATAGTCACCGTAACAGGGGTTCACCGCGATTACCTTACCGCTGCTATCGTATTCGGCACGCAAATTGGCGCCGTTTATTGTTGCACTGGCTTCCTCGATAGCGCGCACGTAGTAAACAGCGTCGCGGCCGCTACCGGGAAAGTCCTGGTCACTGAATTCTACGGTACACCCGAACTGAACAGGTTCGCATTTGAAGGAGCGCCACGCATCCTCAACCAAACCGGCAATCGACTCGCCCGGCGCAATCTGCGGCCTGATACGCACGACCTCTATACGATCGATCAGGTAGCGTTCATCCGAAGGATGATAACACTCCCCCTGAGCGAGCTTATCTAGTCGCTTCGCACTCAGTGCCTGCCTGACGTCATCGGGACAGCCGGGCTGCTGCTTGAATGAGCCTATAGCGCGTGCACGAAAGTGTGGCACTTCTTGCATGAGCAGTTCTGAGCCCATTGGCAATAATTTTTGCTCGCGATTGACGAGATCAAACCACAGCAACAAGCGGTGCCCACTGGTGCCGTAAACCTCCCGACGTTGCATTGCATCCCAGATTGCCTGCCTGCCCCTACCCTGCGCGTGAACCGCAACGACGCCGCCTGCTGTAAGAAACGACATCTTGCGTTCCTGCTCGCTGTCGTCGCCTAGAACATTGACCACTCTGCGAGATCTGTCCGTCGGCTCCTGTCGGTTGCGCTGGTAGAGCAACCAATCCCAAAATTCATTGCGCGCACCACGCATACCCGCATCCCCCGTGCCGATGCGTGGATACTGTTTAAATCCGTTGCCCGCACGGGAGAAGTGCGTATCGGTGGAACCGATAAGGCCCCACTTGTAGCCGATGGGATTTTCCGGGTCATCGAAGTTGCGCAAAGCGAGGCCGTACTGCACCGATTTGCCTGGCCGGTAGTTGAATGCCGGCAGGAACACATCTCGGGCCTGACCCGCATCCAACCATTCCTCGGCCGTGGCGCCTGGTACGCTCTGCCAGCCGCCAATGTGGTCAACTTCAACGTAGTGAGCGCGCGCAACTGCTGCTCTGGATTCGCATTCCTTAGTCTCTGCGCCTGCTCGCAAACAGCGTTCACGAATGATGTTACCGGCCTGCCAGCAAGAAGGCATGTAGTTCGCTTGCGGTTGCGGACAGACAGGATTCCCCTGCTCATCGACCGCCCGGGCGGTAAAATTACGAAAGTTTTCCGAGTTACCGTGTCCCGAATACACCTCAATCAGGCGACCCTTGCTCGCATCGTGGTTGTTCGCAGTTAGTTGATGATCCCAGCTTGCTCCCGGCGGCGTGTAGATTCCCCAGGATGAGCCATGCGGTACAACCAGAGTGTCAAAACCCCATTCGTCCAGCTTGGCATAGAGTTCGCCCGGGGTTCTCGCTGTTTCATAGCAGTTGATAGGGAGTTCGGTGCTGTCTATTCCCGATGGACAAGGCGGCTCCTCTTGCAGTTCCTCCATAAAGGTGCGAAGCGCTTGGTAGTAGGAACGGTTCTCCACATCCAGCCAGCGCAACATGCCCAGCCCACCGCCTCCGGGTTCACTTCCACGCAGGGAGTCACTGGCCGGCCCGGCTGCACCGATAGCTCTTGCCGGCAATTTTTCCTGTTCTATATCGCCGAACATCACGTTATGATGACCGTAGTGTTGCTCGGGTGTCTTACCGAATTGGGACCATTCAAAGCCGATAAACGCCACCATGTCTGGATTATCAGCCTTACCTGAAACAGCGTTGCAGTGGCGCACAGCGGCCTGGGCATCCCGCCAGCGCTGAGAGGTATAGCTCTCGGCGTGATCCGTGAGGAAGAAAAAATCCAGTTGGGAGACAAAGCGGGCGTAGTCACACGCCGCAGCCGGGGGCAGTGCACCACGGCTGGCATTCAGGATCGGTAACGAGAACATAAACGCATCAAAAGACCAGGTCGTATGCACATGCGCATCACCGAACAGTATCTGCTTGTCTGCACGTGCTGAATCCAGATCGGTAGCTGCCTCTTGCTGAGCGACAGCGCGCCGATATTCACGCCGCCGGCCTACCGTTTTTTCTGGGATGTGCGCCTGGGTTACCTCCCCTGGCAGTAATGGATCCTGATCGTAGTAACCCTTGAAGTCTGCGATTCGCATGAAGGCCAAATAAACGACCAAAATGCTCCCGATTAACAATAAGATGGCAAGCAGTGCCGCCTTCAACAGCCTAAGTTTCACTGCTCTGCCCACCACAAATATCCATTGGAGCGTGCTCCCCCTTGGGCAAGATGTGCGCGGTCAGGGTAATCGTCCTGACCGACAATGAGACCCTCTGCCACCCCAGGATTGAGTTGAATGTCAGCGGCTTGCCACAATTCCGCCAGCTTGTCTGCTAGAGCGGCTTCCCGCCCCCTGGACAAGTATTCAGCCCGTACATCCGGCGTAATTTCACTAAACTCAGGCACGGAGGGAACGACCAGAGCGCTGACCCGTACCAGGTAAGCACTGCCTGCACTTTCCACCGGCGGACTGATTTCCCCTGGCTTCAGTGACAGCGCAACATTCGTCAAGCCCGGCCCTAGATAGCGTCGCATCACATGCACCGGTAGTAGCGAGCCTGGCAAATGCGATACGGGTTCCGCTTCCGGCATCGCCGCGAGCTCAGCCCAGACTCCGCCATTAGCCGCGGCCACACTTGCGCGCTCTGCCGCGTCCCAGCTTTCGAAGCGCAGGGCCGAGGCCGCCACTCTAGTTGGATGCTCAAAAACGGCTCTATGGCGCTGGAAAAACCGTTCGAGTAGCGATTGATCAAGCGGCTGAGCGAGAAATTCTTCAACAATTTCGCTGATTGCGGCCTGGGCAATGGTCTTACGAATTCCAGGGTCAGCTTTTAGCACGCCGAGGCTCTCAGCCCGCTGCAGCAGCAGTTCCTCATCAATTAGCAGGTCGGTGACTGAACGGCGATCGGCCTCCCTCA
>JBPCXM010000153.1:0-4106 GCA_051008535.1 Pseudomonadales bacterium
AATTCCTCGGTGTACCGGTCCCTGATGAAGATTTTCCGCACCTAAACGATAGGGCTTGGTACCGCTCGCGCGCTCGTATATCTGCGCGACGGTCTAGCGATTGCTGACTGCTGCCGAAAGGCAACCCCTTCCGAATGGCTTGTGGCCGGTTGCGTTGATATCTGACACAAGATTTTCCAGCACCGATTGACCGGTGTATGATCACATTGCTGACCGTGGCGCTGGTACTACGGTATCGTCGCGAACGACCCAAGGCGACAATCGTTAAAGCCAGATTGCAACGATAAACAGGCAGGTCTGTAAGACTCAGATCATCAAAAGAGGTCGATTTCCTAGCATGCTGACAAATACAAACGATCTCACCGATTTAGCGGCCCACCTCTAATGAATCGTTTAGTGCGGCTTCTATGATCGCAAAATCGACGTTTCAAAACGGCGGCCGCTCCAGTAACAGATAAGCAACAAGACAGTTATTACCGTGTCATAGTAGGTCTGTGATTGCAGAGTTCTTTCACTGCCTATTTGTTGATTTAGTAGAACAACATCCACGACGGTGACAAATACGTGGAATACGAACAACAGCAATATCAAACTTCGATGTTGAATTGGACGCCACACTACTAACAGAGCAGCAACACTGAAAGACGCGATCGCCGCTCCAAGTATGCCGCCTGTTATTGTGTGTAGCGGATCATAGGTCGTACCCCCGTACATCGAAACAGCCACATCGTGGTTCACCCAGAATGGATAGATCAGCATAAAATTGCCGACAAAGATTATTAACATAACGACCCGCACGGCCACTAATTGCCAGTTCATTTCTTTCTCCTGCGTTTTTCTGTGCGGTTTGTTGGATTCTCTATGGCTACGCAGATGGTCGATACGAGTTGCTCAAAGAATGTTTCTGGTTCCGGTAAGGGCATGTTCTTAGGGGGGCGCTGAAGAAATCTTGAGTAGTCTGCAAGCCCGTGATAAATCAGGCTCATCACCAATATCCAGCGAGACATCCAGATATGTTCGCCCATCTTTTTCATCTGCGGAAGAGAGAGAATCTGTGCCAAGCTATTGTTCTCTTCGTCGATGCGCATTAGGTGACTCCGCAACTCGTCGTACTCCGGGTGCGCCACGAGTTGTGCCATCAAACGTATGAATACCACGCCATCGGGAGCAATATATAACTGTTCGGCTTGGGGCATGACCAAAGCGGCCACGTAGTCGCGTAATTGTGGTTTGCCCGTGGATTCAAGTTGCGCCACACGTTGTTGGCGGTGCGTATTTATTTCGGTTAATCGGGGTTCAACCAGAGCCATTATCAGGCCCTTCTTACCACCAAAATGATAATTAATGGCTGAGGTGTTTTTTTGGTCAGCGGCGGCGTGGATATCGCTGATGCTAATTTCGTCGATACTGTGTTCGAGAAACAATTGATTCGCAGCCGCCATCAGGCGATGACGAGTATCAGCTTTGACCGCTGTTAGCATAAGTGGTGTCCTTTAGCGTCTGGCAAAAACTCAGTCCTGCCAGAAAGTCTTCGATTTCTCGCGCGCACTTAACCAGTCCATATTCTTCTCGGCGAAGGCGTTGATACCGTCCAGGCCTGAGCCAAGACCTGCACTGGGGTCTACCGGTACTTCAAAAGCGCTTGCCTGTGCCATATGACCCTCTGCTGCCTTATTTAATACGAACTTGCTGCGACGTAGGGCATAACGGTTCTTCGCAAGCATTAGATCTGCCAGTGCTTGAGTCTCTGCTTCCAATTGCTCATGCGCCACCAGGCGGTTAACTAGTCCAAATTCTTTAGCCTGAACGCCGCTGAATTCATAGGCAACCAGATTGATTTCTTTTGCTTTGCGACGACCGACAAAGCGCTGCATGCGAGTGCAGCCACCCCAACCCGGCGTAATGCCCATATCGACTTCGGGCATGCCCCAACGAGAATCTTCCGTCGCCAACACGAAATCGCAACACAGTGTTAACTCAAGACCGCCGCCCATACATACTCCTTCTACTTTCGAAATAGTGATGGCGTCCAGGTCTTCAACCATGGCGGCAGTTTCCTGAAACATGCGAATATGATTGAAATGAACATTGGGATCGTGCTGCGCTGCACCTTCAACAATGCCATCAATCTCGGCCGATAACACGCGTGTACCGAGAACCGGCATTTCTTTGATATCATCTCCGGCGCAAAAGTGTCCACCTGTGCCTTCAAAAATTACCACTCGGGTTTCCGAGTCAAAGCGCACTTTCCGTACAGCTTCGTGCAGCTTCTTCTGCACCGACATGGTGAGTGCATTGCAGGCATGTGGTCGGTTTAGAATGATTCGAGTAACCGGTCCCTTTTTTTGAAATAGCAAGTCGTGGTCATTGTTGCCCAATTTGTCATTGCTCATCGTAAATGTCCCTATGTGAAGATCATATGACGGATGCGATGTATAATGCCATGCATTAATATTTAATGTAAAGCATTAATTACTGTTCAATCAAAATCTGAGACAAAATTAGGTTGTTGACGAAGGTCTGCAATTGGCCGAGAGCGCGAGTAGCTGAGCATCAAATTCGCCACTTTTACTGGCCGGTGAACGCTACATTGCTGCCGAACATGGCTTGAGGTAGTAAACGGGTTTTGTCGCAAAGCTAGCTTGCTTGGCATACCGATCTATACTTTCTTGTTCAGAGATTCAGTTATGGACAAAGCATGATCAGTTTCAAAGGCCGCCATCACCAGCAAGATATCATATTACAATGCGTGCGCTGGTATGTGGCTTATTCGCTGAGCTATCGCGACCTGGAAGAACTCATGCAGGAACGGGGCTACGCTGTTGATCACAGCACGATTCAACGCTGGGTAGTCCATTATGCACCTCGCATCGAAAAGGCGTTTCGTAGGCATAAGAAACGGACCGGCCTTCGGTGGCGGATGGACGAGAGCTATTTGAAAATTAGAGGTGAATGGAAATTCCTTTATCGGGCTGTTGATAAGCAAAGTAAAACGATCGATTTCCTCTTGACCTCCAAGCGTGATACTAAGGCAGCAAGGCGATTTCTGAACAAAGCCATCGGGTCCAACGGCAAGCCCAGTTTAATAAACATTGACAAAAGTGGTGCCAACACTGCCGCTATCAAACAGTACAATAGGGATGAGAACAAGCGCATCAGGATTCGTCAATGTAAATACCTCAACAACGTAGTGGAGCAAGACCACCGCTTCATCAAACGACGAATCCGACCCATGCTCGGTTTTAAATCCTTCTGGTCTGCGCGAGCGACTTTGGCGGGAATTGAGCTTTGGCGCATGCTGAAGAAAGGTCGAAGCAAGAGTTCTTTGCCTGTATGGGAACAATTTTACGAGCTCGCCTACGCAGGATAACTGTGTCTAACGAATACAGTTAGTTTGCCTTTTACTAAACTTGCGACACAGCCACGGGCGGTCTGATTATGCCGGCTTGAATTCTCGGGTCATGAAAATAAACGGTATCGGCACCGGTTTGAGTCTGAACATAGTAAACGCCACTCAGAAAATTGTTTGGGTGACTATGAACGCTATGTGCGACACCTGTTGGGTTGATAGTGGCCCAGCAGGCCGTGATTTCAAACCCATCGTGACCTATTTTTATAAATCTAAAGATGCTTACGGTATTGTCCTGAATGTACGACACGAGGTCGCGGAAAGATGCCAATGTGTACAGCTCTTGACCGGATTGCCAGGCCATCAAAGGATCTGAGCCCGCGTCGGTTCGGCGCAGTTTTGCAAACGCGTCCAGGATTTGCGCATTGACCGCCTCTCGTGCCGCTGTTGTCAGCTCGAATCTCCAGACAAGCGTTGGAAATATGGAGAGAACGTCTGACTCTTCCGTCCACTGATGCGCCATCTTCGTCTATGGGTCGTGGCACTAAACCGCGAGCGCGGTAGGCGGTAGCGAGAGGGCGGCAAGATTCACCCACGTAGTCCTTCCTAAGCCCTAAATCGATTAGCCAGCAGGCCCACTCCTGTGTTGAGGTTGATGTTGCCACACAAGCAACCGTCAACAACAGGAGATGAACCATGAGCCAGTATACCAAGCCCGTCAGCCCATTGCGTCAACGCATGATCGAAGACATGACGC
>JBPCXM010000154.1:0-2670 GCA_051008535.1 Pseudomonadales bacterium
TTTCATAAAGTTCAACACCTGCTGCTGCACTTGGGGGTAATCAAGCACTTTGTGCTTACCCTTGGTCACCGCATCCTCGTAGACCATGGACTGGCTGCCGTTGCTGTTATCAAGAAACGAGTCACAACTACCCTTAGTCGGCGGTTTACGGAACCAGGGGTCATTCTTTGATACAAGCGTTAATACCGGTTCACTGGCGGGCGCGTTGACGCCCAGATATTCCAGCCAATCCGACTGGCATGTCCAGGACTCCGCCACTCTCGCGTTAACACCAGCCTCTGCATGTTCAAATGTGGTTGCCAAAATTGCACCCTCACTGTGACCGACCAAAAAGATATTGTTCTCATCCACCCAGTCGAGCTGCCTGGCTTTCTGTATAGCATAGGCAATATCGTACTGTCGCAGTTTCAAAGTACCGCGATACAGAAAGGCCCGCTTGGGAAAGATACTGCAGGATCGGGGGTATTTTTTGCGCGCAAAACTGATCGGCGATATTACCGCATAACCATTCGCCGCGAAGAAGCTCACCCGCCGCTTCTCTCCTCGCAGCATACCAGCGCAGCCGTGCAAGAAAATAACCGTCGGCAACTTCTTTAGCGCCTTGTTGTTAGCGGAAACGATTTCCCTGATGGTTCTCGTCCCCGTTTCACCATACCCGACCGGGAAATTAACCCAGGATTCCTGCCATACGCGCTGCAACTCCGCCGGGTCCTGCCAGTCCGCTTCACTGATCTCGCTGGGTGAGGAAAACGAAGTATCACCGTTGTGGGTATTTTCCGCACTAATGGCAAAAGATAGCGATAGAAACAGAATACCAAGCAGCCTTTGAGGCATGTGCATACCTTTTACCTAATCCCTGTTAACAGGGAAAGTGGGCCCCGAAACTATCCGACACCAATGCGATAAGCCCACAAACAGGTGAACCCATGAGTCGTTGCAACTGATTACGGGACTGGATTTTGGGCGATTGAAAGATTGGGTCAAAATAGCAGTTTAGTATCTGATCATGAGCGCAAATATGTAACATACATAAAAGTTATGCAAGACATACTGTATCGCATTATACAAAAATAATGCACATCCCGAGTGGATACTACACCGGTTGAACCGGTGGAAAGGTGCCAAAATTGGTGTAGGGAGACTAACTAACCGGATCACTGACTCCACTCGCAGTTTGCAGCCGGGAGCGTACGTCGGCATATAACAGTTTGCCCATGGCGTTTCTGGGCAGGTCAGGCATGAATATGATCTGCCTAGGATGCTTGTAGTGACCGACGCGCCCCTCGAATAAGCGCAGAACCGCCGCTGCATCGAGCTGGCTTGCGCTTTGCTTAACAATCGCGGCGGCGGCGATTTCGCCCCAGCGGGCGTCCGGTAGGCCGACAACAGCCGCCTGTTCAATGTCCGGGTGTTCGAGCAGAATTTGCTCAAGCTCTGCTGGGTAGATATTTTCTCCGCCGGAGATGATCATGTTTTTTATTCGGTCAACTACGAAGTAGTTTCCCGCTGCGTCGCTGTAGCCTATATCTCCGGTCGCGAACCAGCCGTCGCGCAAACTGGCTGCCGTTGCTTGCGGCTTTTGCCAATACTCGCGCATGACATTGGGCCCACGTAACTGAATCTCTCCTTTGTGTGTGACCGGCACCATCTCGCCTTGTTCGTCAACCAGTCTCACCTGGCAGTATTTGGCCGGTTTACCCACCGAACCCAGCGGCGACTCAAGCTCATCGATCGCCTGGTTGATCGCAATAGGACTGGATTCCGTACAGCCATAAATCTGCAGTGTGCGAATGCCGCGCGCACGCCAGATATTGAGCAGCGTCGTATCGACCAGCGTCGACCCGGTGGTGACGGCACGCAAGCTGGACAGGTTGGCGCTTTCCCACTGTGGCAGTTCCGCTAGTGCCTGCATCTGCGTGGGTACCAGCACCGTCAAAGTCGGTTTTTGTTCAACGATGGTAGCTAGCACATGGGCCGGGTCGAACTGCCGCTGCAGCGTGACCGTCGCGCCGAAGTGGAAGGCCGGTAGGGTTTGAATATTGATGCCGCCCACATGGAAGAAGGGTAACAGGGTGAGCACGTGGTCATCGTGTGTGAAGCCATGCATATGCTGACTGTTGAGCGCGTTCCAGCGTATGGCATTATGGTCAAGCACAACCCCTTTTGGCTGACCGGTGGTACCCGAGGTGTAGACGATTAACAGTGGTGCCTCGGCGTTGGCGGCACGGCTTTCGGAGCCTTGTTGTGGCGCTGCATCCATAAGCTCGTGCAGACATATACAATCTGCCGGCAGGTCGGTCGCTTCCAACGCTACCAGTTTGCAACCGTGTGGCAGTAAACTCACGTTTGCGCACATTGGTGCAAAGGCGTCGTCAGTAAACAATACTCTGGCGCCGGCATCTTGCAGCAAGTAAGCCAGTTCGTTTTCAGCGAGTCTGAAATTCAGCGGCACAAGAATGGCGCCAATGCGGGCGCATGCAAAAACCAGCGCCAGGCATAAGGGGTTATTAAAGGCGAGATGGCCAATTCTGTCGCCGGTGGCCACAGCCAGCGTGTTTTTGAGCACCCATGCGAGCCGGCTTATCTGTTGTTCGAATGCGGCGTAGGTGATTTCCTCGCCTTCAAAGCGTATGGCGATCTTGTCCGGCCTATGATCTGCCGCGTGGCTAA
>JBPCXM010000155.1:0-3205 GCA_051008535.1 Pseudomonadales bacterium
TTTTCTACCCAATCCGCACCGCCTCGCGTCTCCACTTATATCGATGGTTTTTTCATCGGCGCACTGCAAGACTTTGCTTTTGCGAATATGTATGACATGGCGCAAGTACAGGTTTTACGCGGCCCGCAGGGCACGCTGTATGGTCAGCCATCGCCCTCTGGCGCAATCGTTCTAGAATCCGCCGACCCGAGCCTGGAGGAATTTGAAGGTCATATAAAAGGGACCTATCAGGCGGATCCCGCGGGTTACAATGCCCAGGGCGCCATATCGGTGCCACTTATTGACAGTGTGCTCGGCGCCCGCATTGCATTTCTTAGCGATGAGCGCGAGACTGGTCTTGAGAATATCACTCAAGGGTTTGACGAAGAACGCGGTCGCGACGGGGCGCGCATCAAGCTATTGTGGGAGCCTACCGATTCCTTCTCCGCCAAATTGGGCTATTCCTATCTGCGCACTGAAGAATCCGGCACCTACATCATTCTGGAATCCACCAATCCCGCCAGTGATTTTCAACTGGATGCCTCAGACCGCACTGCCCTTGCTGACTCACTGGATGAGATAACAGATAAAAAGGATTACATGATGACCCTGGACCTTGTCTGGGATCTGGACTGGGGCACCATTAACTGGTTCAGCGGTAATTTTGGCTCAGACAATAAGCGTCCCAGTGACGACGATAGCACGCAATACACGGCGCTCAACCAGGACGATACGTTCACCACCTACGAAGAGAACCATCAGCATGAATTGCGCATCAGCATGAGCCCCACGGATTGGTGGGATACGCAATTTGGTGGTTATTTCCAGAAAACTGACGCAAGTACAGATGTCCGCTCGCTGGCCGGCATCGCTAATCAGGGGGTGTTTGAAATTCTGCTGGATATCCCGACCGTCTCGGAGACCTCGGCCATCTTTACCCACAACGATTTTTACCTTAGCGATTTAACCACCTTGACGGTGGGTTTGCGTTACAACGTCTTTGACGCCGACGCTGCCAACTTCATCGACAACCGCTTCGGCTTCGGCACCACGTTGGAGAGTGACAACTCGATTTCAGGCACTGAGATTGCCGCACTCGACCCGGCACTGCCTTGTGTAGGCGATTTGACGCAAACGCCGCCCTGTGAAAATCGCCGCGAGAAAGAAGAAAAGGAGTGGACCGGCACGATCAAATTATCCCACAGTTTCAGCGAAGCGCTCAATATGTATGCAACCCTTGATCACGGTTTCAGGCCCGGAGCGCCAAATTTCGACGTCAACGGTTCTTTCCAGGCGACGCCTGAAGACCCCGACTCCGGTTTGAACTTCTTCGAAGGTGAAACGGTTGACAGCATCGAAATCGGCGCCAAGGGCGATATCTGGGGCGGTCGCGGCCAGTACACCAGTGCGGTGTTCTACACCATTTACGAAGACTACCAACTGCGGCCCTCGTTCGAGGCGTGGAATAGCTTTTCCCAAGGCGGTAGTGTGGCAACGATCAACAATGCCGATGTGAATGTCGATGAAGCCATTCAGATTGGCGCCGAGTTCGAATTGCGCTATCTGGCGACGGAGAACCTGGAGTTGTTTGGCTCGGTCACCTACGCCGAAGTGGAGTTGAGCGACGGCGTGGTACCCTGTACCGATGCTACCCAGGAGCCAGTCAGTGAAAGCAACCGCTTCAACGTCTGTGACGCCGATGGCGAGACCGGGGGCATACAACCCGAGTGGTATGCCACTTTCAAGGCCAGTTACAACCTTCCCATAGACGCGCTTGGCGGTGACTGGTATGTCAACGGTTTGGTGAATTACCGCGGTGAGATCGATGTGCCGGGCGATACCGACGGTACTTTTTCCACAGACGACTACACCACGGTTGACCTGTTCACCGGCATTCGCGCCGACGTTTGGGAGGCGCAACTGTATGTCAAGAACATCTTCGATGAGGAAGGCATTCTGGCGCGACGCCCCCTTAGTGGTACTGGCACCGATTTCGCGGCCGCCGTCGGCGGAGTCGCGGAGTACAATGAGCTGAGTATTATCCCGCCACGCTCGGCAGGTGTTACTTTGAGCTACTACTTCTAACTGGGACAATCGCGGGGAAACCCTTATATCCAACTACACCCCGGTGCTGGCCGGGGTTTTTTTACCTAGAAAATAATGTCAACGGCCCTGGCGAACGCAATCACATATAAAGAGGTAAACACAGTGTCTGAAGAATTAAACGCTCATATCCTCCATGAAGTAAAAACCAATGGTGTGATGAATACCGTGTTTAACGGTGGCATCGCCTTCCTGTTGTTGAAAGGGGGCGAAAACCTTACCTTGCGCGGCGACATTATTGTCGACCTGATGGCCACCGGGGCGATTCTATTGTTTATCGTTTCATTGATTCTTATCCCGTTAAACCGGAGTAAAGTTGCGAAGGGGAAATTGACCGCACACAATTGGGACACTAACAAACTCCTGCACCGCTGGTTACAACGGTTCCCCAAGTCGCTATTCGCCCGCGCGCTGATCTTCGCGTTAGTTGGTCTCCTGGTGATCGCGCCGTTAACGGCGGGGGCGCTGTTTGTTGTCGGTGCCACCGAATTCTCGCCGCTGGCCTATTCAATCTTCAAAGGTCTTTGGGCAGGGCTGATGGCCGCGATGATGACCGTGCCGATGGTTCTGGTGGGTACGGCTAACACCGAAGATCAGCAAACCTTAGACCCTGTATAAACTAGCGAATAATGCAGAGGAGTGGCAAACAGATGACCTACCAGCACCTGCTTTCACCGGGAAAAATCGGCAACATGGAGCTTAAGAACCGCATCGTGCTGGCCGCGATGGGGACTGAATACGCCGAAAAGGACGGCACTTGCACCGAGCGACTGTGGAACTACTACGAAGCCCGCGCGAAAGGTGGTACCGGGCTGGTGATCCTGGAAACCAGTTCTGCAATGTGGCCTAACGGCAACTCCATGCCGCGAATGGTGGGCTTTTCCGAAGACCGGTTTCTGCCAGGTCTGTCTGAACTCACCGAGCGTGTGCATCGCCATGGCGCCAAAATAGCGGCGCAATTAAATCACAGTGGCAAGACGGCCCAGGATGACGTCGCAACCGGCCGTCCGGTATGGGTGCCTTCCATACCGGAAGCAAAACAAGGCGATATGGGCGCAGCCCTGACCCAGGAAGAAATTGCGACTTTTGTCAAAGCAGCAGGGCCGGACGGCAAGGGCGCGCG
>JBPCXM010000156.1:0-5146 GCA_051008535.1 Pseudomonadales bacterium
CTGTCGGTGCTACGGCGCTTTCTTGCGGCGGCGGTGGCGCAGGCTCCCGGCCACAAGCGGTGAGAATGAAAACGAGTAACGAAGCATAGGCAGCGACGCGCATGAAATACCTCCGAAGGCGTGTACAATGTGTATTTGACGAGGAGGGCAGGTTACTTGAAAGGGGAATTGCAGTAAAGAAAAACCGGGACGAATACATTCGCCCCGGACACTACTCTAGTATTTTACTAGCCGGAGATAATCGCCAGCTTTTCCAGCATACCTTCAACGGCGGGTCTCAACACCGGCCCAACCCCAGGAATCTCCAATACTTTGTCAATAGCCGGCTGTAGTTGGCCAAGGCCGTTTCTGGCGGCTCCGGAAACTGCCTCACGTGCGCTCTCCGGCAACTGGTCGAGCATACCGGTCATACCATCGAGCTTTGAGGTCATAGCCTCGAGATCCGGCAAGGCGGCCCGCGCCGATTCCACGTCGGTAATGCCACTGAGTGTATTCGTCGCCGAACCCAACACGTCACCTATTTGTTTGCCTACATCTAGACCTGCAACCGAAGAGGCGTCTGGTAATTGCACACTACTAGTATCGACAGGTTGATTGTCCGAGCCGCCGAGCATTTTCAGTGCGAACCAGCCGATGATAACCACTGCGGCCACCGGCAATAATTTACGCCATATCGAGCTACCTTCCTCGGGCGCGCTGACCGCAGCCATTGCCGGCGCTGGTTCAGAAGCGGCCGGTGGATTAAGAAGATCGGCAAGGCCGGCGGGAATCGCCTTATCGATATTGTCTTTTTGCCCACTTAACATGGAAGCAAGCCCGCCAACGTCCAGCCCCTCGCCGACAACTTTACGCTTAACAACGCTGAATATAATTGGCGCCAACAAGCCAAGCAACGAACTTCCCGAACTCTTGCCAATTCCGCTGAAACTGGATATCGCTCCAGCGAGCGTACCCAGCGCGTTGTCACCCAGCAAAGATCCCAATGCTTTGGTGCCGGCGCCTATCAATGAGCTGGTGTCGCCGCCGAGCAGGTCTCCCAGATTGTCGAGCAGGCCATCATCCTGATCGTTGATCGTCTTAAAGATTGATTCGGCACCACTGCTGGTTGATGCCGAAGTCAGTAAGCTCTTTAGAATTGCGGGTAAGGCGCCGCCGACAGCGGTGCCGGTTTGGGTCGCATCGGCGCCAAGCACGTTCCCCACTTGTCCCAGGATTTGATCACCAAGTTGATCTTTTATTAAATCGACCAGATTAAAAGACATTGTCATTCTCTCCTCATATCCACTGTTCGTGATATTGGTAATTTATTGTTGATAAAACGTACAAATCGTTCTTTGACTGCCGTGGCGGAGTATGACAATACCCGTTTATTAATCAATGTGAATTCGTCGCAATAGCGATTACGGTTATACTTTGCGCAACACAAAACATGAGTCTACATAGGACATTACACTAGCTATGTCATCTGTGTTAAATAATATTGTCGGCTTCCTGCAACTCGAGCGCATTGAAGAAAATATATTTCGTGGCGAGAGTCAGGATTTGGGCACGGGCCAAGTATTCGGTGGCCAGGTATTGGGGCAGGCGTTGCAGGCGGCGAAAATGACCGTTGCCGACCGGCCCGCTCATTCGGTACACGCTTATTTCTTACGCAAGGGAGATGTGAGCGCGCCTATCATCTATGAAGTTGACCGCAGCCGCGACGGGCGTAGTTTTACCGCTAGGCGGGTTGTGGCTATTCAGCATGGCCGTCCTATTTTTACCTTGTCGGCTTCGTTTCAACAACCAGAGGAAGGCCTGGATTTTGAGACTCGCATAGCCATGCCTGGTCTTCCGGCCGCGAAAGCAAAAACATCTTCGGCAGAAGACAAATCCAATAACACCGCGCCGGCGCTGCTTAGGCCGACGAGTTTTTTCGAAGTGAGGGCGGTGGATCCACTTGAAATTGAAACGCCGAATTGCTTGCAATGGTGGATCAAGAGTAGAGAACCGCTATCCGATGATATTAATTTTCATCGTGCGGTACTGGCTTATCTCTCCGATTTCGGTTTGTTGGGATCCACCTTAATTCCGCACGGTTATCCGATCGCTGGTAGAAAGAAGGCGCCCTCCGATGAGAGCGGCACCGCGAAGAAGTCGAGGGCTGGTATTTCCATCGCCTCCATCGATCATGCGATCTGGTTTCACCGTTCTTTTCGTGCAGACCAATGGTTGCTATACCAGTGTTGCGCGGTTTCCACTTCCAGTGCACGCGGTTTAGCGCATGGCAGCGTGTATACCGAGGGGGGCACTTTGGTAGCCAGCACGACACAAGAAGGTTTGATCCGCATAAAATCAAGTGAATAGCATAGGATTGGAAAAAAAAGAATGAATATTCTTGATCTGCACGACTCCGCTGATCGACATTTGGGCCGGGTGTTACAGTTACAAGCTGAACAACAAGGTGATGCCGATTTTTTGCTGGCAGGCGACAAACGCTATACTTTTACAGAAGTTAATACTCGAGTTAACCGCTTCGCCAATGGTCTACTAGGCTTGGGCGTGCAGCGCGGCGACCGGGTTGTAATCTACCTGCACAGCGATGAGGAGTATGTCTTTTTGGCCTTGGCGGCCAGTAAAATTGGCGCTGTTTGGGTGCCGGTGAATACCGACTACAAAGGTGAGTGGTTGCTTGACGCGATGAACGACAGCCGCGCCGCATTGATCGTAACCGCCACCGATTTGTTGCCGCGTTTGCTCGAAGTAGAACAGGACTTGAACTGCACTCGAGTCGTCGTGAGCGGACTTGGTGAAGAAAAATTCGACGCTGCAGTTTTAGATTTAGTATCTCTTAATGAGTTGTTCGAAGCGCCAGGCGATGAGCCGGATATGAGCGCCATCCAATACGGCGATACGTCGGCCGTGTTGTGGACCTCCGGCACAACAGGCAAGTCGAAGGGGGTGATGCAAAGTCATAATGCTTGGTTACGCTCAGCGGAGAGTGGCAATCGGGCCATGCAAACGCACGAGGGCGATGTAGTCTATAGTTGCCTGCCTCTATATAACTCTGCGGCATGGACGGCGAATATCTATCGCGCTATGTTGGCAGGAATTCCCTGTGGCCTCGATCCGGCATTTTCTGTACACGATTTCTGGCAACGCATCAGTTTTTACCAAGCCACACAAACTTTAACGCTTGGCGCCATGCATATGTTTTTATGGAGCGCGCCGGCGCAAGCGAACGATGCAGACAATACCTTGCGTACGGCGCATATGGTGCCTATGCCGGAAGATGTGATAGGGCCATTTTGCGAACGCTTCGGCATGGATTCCGTCATTCAAGGTTACGGGCAAAGCGAAGCGCTGGGTATTTTGGTGCGCCTTAATACGCCGGGCAAGGTATGGACCGCCAATGCCTTGGGCGATCCCTTGAGCGATCTGGATATCAAGCTGATGGACGATGAGGGCGTTGAAGTGGAGACGGGAGAGGTGGGTGAGTTTTGTCTCAAGCCGCTGCAAGACTATGTGATATTCAACGGTTACTTCGACAACCCTGAAGCAACGCGCAACGCCTACTTTGGCGATCGCTATCGGAGTGGTGATCTGGGCCGCCAGGATGCCAACGGGGATTATTTTTTTGTTGATCGCAAAAAGGATTTTATTCGCTTCAAGGGTCGGAACATTTCGTCGTTACAGGTCGAGAGTATTGCTATGCGTCATCCTGCGGTTGCAGCCGCTGCAGTCTACGGTCTGCCATCGGCCGAGCTGGCATCCGAGTCTGAAATGAAAATGGATGTGGTATTAAATTCCGAGCAAGCATTGCGCGCAGAAGTTTTGGCCAAGTTTATTAACGACAACGCACCTTATTTCTTCGTGCCGCGCTATATTGAATTTGTGGATGAATTGCCGTACACGCCCACCAACAAAGTGCAAAAATTTAAGCTGCGCGCGCTAGGATTGTCGGTTAACGCATGGGATAGAGCCGCCAGTGATTTGAAGCTGGAGCGTTAAGACCCGGCTTGCGCACCCCATAGTTCTTTCAAGCGCTTGTCTCTTCCACAGCCGGTGCGATAATACTTATAGCGAATAGGATTTTTCTTGTAGTAATTCTGGTGGTATTCCTCGGCCGGATAAAATTCACTGGCCGCATCCAATTCGGTAGCGATCGTCTGATCAAATTTTTGCGCGACTTTTGCTTTCGATTCCTCCGCCAGCTCACGCTGTTGTTCGTCGTGATAATAAATGCCTGAGCGGTACTGCGTACCCCCATCGCAAAACTGACGGTTGTGTGCCAGAGGATCAATGTTGTGCCAAAACACGTCGAGTAATTTTTGATAGCTAACTTTTGTTGGGTCGTAAGTGATTTGCACGGCTTCTGTGTGCCCGGTATTCCCCGCTGACACTTGCTGATAGGTCGGATCAAGCAGCTCGCCGTCGGTGTAACCTGAAATTGTTGAAACCACGCCCTCGAGTTTATCGAAGGGCTTCTCCATGCACCAGAAACAACCGCCGGCAAAGGTCGCCACAGCGAGTTGGCTCATGTCGGTCGTTTTCGCTTCGCCAACCTGCTCAGCGGCGTTGGCGCTAGGCTCGACGCAACCGGTCAATATGAGAAGTAAAAATAGGGTCGCATTGAAAAGAATAGCTTTCGCGTTGAATAGAAATTGCATAATCATTTAACTGCGCAAGGTGGGTAGAGTTTCGTTCGTTGGTACAAAGTTTAATGCAACGCCATTATTGCAATAACGCAGGCCGGTCGGTTTCGGGCCGTCTTTGAAAACGTGGCCTTGGTGGCCGCCGCAGCGCGCGCAATGGTATTCCTTACGCGGGTAGACGATTTTAAAATCGGTTTTGAATCCCAGCCGACCGGCAATCGGTTGATAGAAGCTTGGCCACCCGGTACCCGATTCGTATTTTGTACTGGCGCTGAACAGCGGTAAATAACAGGCGGCGCAGATAAACGAGCCGTCGCGTTTCTCATCGTTCAATGCGCTGGAACCCGGTGGTTCTGTGCCTTCTTTAAACAGTACATGAAAGGCTTCAGGAGTCAACAGCTTGCGCCACTCATCTAGTGGTTTCTTGAGGGGACTAAATTCGATGTTTTGCGCATCCGGCGTGGAAGTTTTGGCCATCAGTGACCTCCATGGGACAATACCGGCGGTTGCGG
>JBPCXM010000157.1:0-2979 GCA_051008535.1 Pseudomonadales bacterium
GAGGATCGAAAACGCATTTCCGTGAAGGATGTTATGCCCCTCTACAAGACCGAGCGCTAACTATAGGAATTAACGCCGATCAAAGTCGACTACCACTTCATCGGTTAATGGGTGCGCCTGACAGGACAAAACGAAGCCCTGCTCTATCTCATGCTCTTCAAGACCATGGGTAATATCCATATCTACTTGGCCCTTCACTAACTTACATTTACAAGTTGAGCAGACACCCGCCTTACAGGAATAAGGCAATTCCATGCCATTGTGTATCCCCGCGTCGAGAATATTCTGGCCCACGGTAGCCAGGTCGAACATGATGGAGCGACCATCAGCGACAACAGTCACCTTACTGGTCTTCTCTTCGCCAAACTCTTCGATGCGCTGCTGCGCTTTTTGCAGTATCTTTTGCGAATCCTCTGAGGAATTAGCGAACAATTCATAGTGAATCTGCGAATCGGTCAAACCTTCGATCCTGAAACCGCGCGAGACCTCTGACATCATGGCTTCGGGACCACAGATAAAGGCTTCGTCGGTGCCCTTGATGTCGATCAATCCAGCCTTGGCAAGCTCATAGCCCTTCTTATTGTCGATGATGCCATTCAACAGGTCCGCACCCTGGTCCTCATAGTTCATGATGTTGATCCACTGGAACCGATCCATATAGCGATTCTTGACGAAGCTTAACTCGTCTCTGAACATCACGGCATTGGAACGACGGTTACCAAACAGCAGCGTTACCTGGCTGTTGGGCTCCTCGCTCAGGATGGTCTTGATGATCGAGAGTATGGGTGTGATACCGCTGCCCACCGCCAAACACATGTAACTCTTCGCATGGTTCGGGTCTACCTGGGTAAAGAAGCTGCCCTGGGGAGGCATCACCTCTACCGTGTCACCCACTTTGAATTTATCGTTCGCATAATTGGAAAACACGCCATTCTTGACGCGCTTGATGCCAACGCGCATATGACCGTCGTTGACACCGGAACAGATCGAGTAGGAACGACGCACATCTTCACCATCGATATCTGACTTAAGGGTCAGAAACTGACCTTGAGTAAACTTGAATTTTTCCTGCAGCTCGTCGGGTACGGCAAATGTGATACACGCCGCTGTATCGGTTTCGGGCTGCACATTGGCAATCCTGAGGTTGTAGAAGTTTGTATCGGACATCGTTACACCTATATTTTTTTGAAATAGTCGAAGGGCTCACCACAGTCGCGGCATTGAAACAGCGCTTTACAGGCGGTAGAACCAAATTCACTGACCCGCACTGTATTTTCAGAGCTACAGCGGGGACACGCCACATTCTGCTCGGGTGTTATATCTGCCGCTGTGTCCTCCGGTGGTGCGATACCATAATTTCGCAAGTTTTTTCTACCCTCCGCCGACATCCACTCGGATGTCCAGGCCGGCGCCAGCTGGGTCTTGACCTCGTGCTCTGCATAGCCCGCACTATTCAGCACCTCTTTTATATCGCTGCGAATGGTCTCCATTGCTGGGCAACCCGAGTAGGTGGGCGTAATGGTGACGACCACCCTACCCTCACATACCTCGATATCGCGTAACACCCCAAGATCCCAAATCGATATCACCGGAATCTCCGGATCCTTCACCTGATCGAGCAGTTCCCAAAGCTCCTCACAACTGGATTTCTTGCGATACTGCTCCCGCTCATACTGTTCGTGGGATATCAGCGGAATAGTGTTCATCGCGATCTACCATTGACAGCCAGGGTAGGCTCGATGGACAGACTGCATGTCCATCAACAGATGACCCAGATTTTCGGTGTGGTAGCCGACGCGCCCACCGCGCACCGCCCAGTCGTCCGCCGGAATATCCAGGGTCGCCTCGCTAAGTATGTCCTTAATTTGGGCGTCCCATTGTTCCTTCAACTGTGTGGTATCGACAGCAATACCCGCGTCTGCCAGCTGCTGTTCTAGCTCGTCCATCTCGAACAACTCATGGGTGTAACCCCAGAGGGCATCGACGGCGGTTTGAGCACGCTGATGGCTTTCTTTGGTGCCGTCACCCAAGCGCAGCACCCATTCATGACTGCGACGCAGATGATACTTGGTTTCCTTGATCGCCTTAGCAGCGATTGCGGCCAGGGTTTCGTCTGTGGACTTAACCAACTCGGCAAGGAAGCCCGCGTTGAATACGTCCACAAATAGCTGGCGTACCTGGGAGTAGGCAAAATCACCTCGAGGCAGTTCATTGATAAGCAGATTCCTGAACTCGCGAGCATCGCGTAAATAGGCGAAGTCGTCTTCGGTCTTACCGCCGCCGGCGAGTTCTGCAGCATAGGTATAGAACATGCGCGCGCGGCCAATATAGTCCAGCGCCACGTTGCCATAGGCAATGTCCTCTTCCAGGAAGGGCCCATAACTGACCCACTCGGAGATCCTGTGGCCCAACACGATGGCATCATCACCAAGACGCACCGCGTATTCCAGCGTGGCCTGATCTAACTCTGTATCGCTCATCTTCAGTTCTCCCGGAACGCTTACATGTTGTTGACTGGATCAGGCAGCTGGTAGTAAGTCGCGTGACGATAAGGCTTATCATCCGAGGGATCGTAAAAGCTCTCGGCATCGTCCTCTTGTGACGCACAGATGTCGCCGGATTTCACGACCCAGATGCTCACGCCTTCGCTGCGTCGCGTATAACAATCGCGTGCATACTCCAGGGCTTGCTCATGATCTTCCGCGTGCAGACTGCCCACATGCTTGTGGTCAAGGCCTCTCTTTGAGCGGATAAAAACTTCAAATAGTTCTAGGTTTTCAGGTGTCATAGCCGTTACTCCGATTTTATAAGCGTCTTGTTCCTAGCAAACGCTGCTTTATGCCGCTTGTTGCGCGTTCTTGGCTCTCTTTTTCTCACCATAGGCGGTTATCGCATCGCGAACCCAAGCGCCCTCTTCGTGAGCTTTGATGTGGTGCTCTATTCGCTGGCGATTACAATGCCCGTTGCCGTTGATTACGC
>JBPCXM010000158.1:0-2970 GCA_051008535.1 Pseudomonadales bacterium
GGACATTGTTACGGGAAGTGATAGGCGATTTGCTAGACATCGACTCCAGGCTGTGGCGTAGCCTCATACCTTTGATTTTCCGGCCCGGTCATCTTACCGCTGAATATCTTCGTGGCCGGCGTGTGCAGTACATTCCACCGTTCCGCTTGTACTTGGTACTAAGCCTGATTTTCTTTCTATTGAACAGCATCGATGATGATAGGCGCTTTATAGCAATCGTAGATGACACCACAATTGAGCTGCGCGAGGAAGTTAAGGTTGAGGTCGAAGAGACAGAAGGAGAAGCGTTTTCGTGCGACGATATCACTGTTGATATCTCTCCTCCCTGGCTGGCGAGAATAGTAAACCGTGAAAAAGCGAAAAACATCTGCTTGACCGCGCAGCATGATCCGCAACGGTTTTTGGATGGGCTGCTTGAAAATATGCCCGCCATGATGTTTGTGTTCCTGCCGCTGATCGCCTGGGTTATGGATCTGCTCTATATCCGTACTTCGCGTTATTATGTGGAGCACCTGCTATTCGTGGTCCATTACCACGCGTTGACATTCTTGCTAATGAGCCTTGGCGGTGTGATCTATCTGTTATCCGGATGGATCACAGTGTTGGAAGGTGCATCAAGCGCAGTGAACACTGCGGTCAGTCTGTACCTGCCGGTTTATCTCCATTTGGCGTTGCGTCGAATCTATGGCAAGCGGCTGCTGACCTTGAGATACATCGTGTTGATAATCGTGTACATGGTTTGTTTGGTTATCACCTTGCTTTCCACGCTTGCTTATACTGCGCTTTCTCTTTAGCACGCCGGCGATTGATCCCGGCAAGAATGGCAATAGCTGAAACGAACAGCGGCAATGCCGCTGGTATCGGTATCGTCGCAAGTCTCGTGTCGTTGACGAAATCCACCGACAGGCGAACCATGGTCAGATCATCTTCGGCAAGGTCTCGCGTAAGAGTTACAGTTCCGCTGAGTTCCCACTCTAGCAAGACGAAATCAAGGTTGTCACCCAGCAACCACTGACCCACGCGGCCGGAAGGGTCGCCAAAAACTGACAGTGTGCTGGGCGTAAGCGGCGTGACGGTACCCTCGAACAAGTCCGCGCTGCCTGGATCAATGACTACCCCCGTCAGCGACAAATTTGATATTGTTGCGCTCGCATCCATAACTTCTTGTGCTCGCACTTGGAGTTGCAAACCGTTATAGGTGTTGATCGGCGCTTGACCATTAAGGGTTGGTGTTGAAGTGGAGCCTATTGGACAATTGTCGCCCCAACAGAGCACGCTGCTCCCACCCGCGCTTGGATTGTCAATGCTGAAAGTGAAATTCCTACCTCCGACGAGATTGTGTTGGATCGAAAAATCTAGTGGCGTTGCCGAAAGTTCGCCAACGGCACCGAGGTCGGCGACGACGGCGTTCGTTTCATTGAGGTCATCACCAACGCCTAGATACTGGTCATTTGACCGGAATCCAGTTGCTCTAGAGGAGATCAAATATTCGAAACCACCCAATGATCGCTCGTCGAATTGTCCCGTGGGTTGTTCTAAATTAATGAAGGTAAACGGGTCATTGGTAACTAAAACAGTAGCATGAGCACGATCGCTAATACCGAGCAATGCGGACGCGATAAAAACGCCGCTGCATGCGACAGCCAGCAAGCTTTCTCGGCCAAAAGTTTTCATCGTTGATAAGCCTCCCTTCCCAGTTTGGTCGTGGTAACTGCGACTTAAACTTCACTGCAGTGCAATTGTACGACCGATTCGTTATAGGGCACACTAACGCGATTGCCGTGACCGCGCAACGAAGGGCGTAGTTGCTTTTTTATACTACGGCAGCGCATAGGCAATCAAATAGTCACCGTTTGTAGTCCCGACCCTGCCGTGACCACCCGCGGCGATCACGATGTATTGCTTCTCGGTCTGCTTCAGAAAATAGCTCATTGGAGTAGCCTGCCCGCCCGCTGGTAGGCGCCCCTCCCAAAGTAAATCACCGTTCTGCAAGTTGAACGCGCGCAGATAGTCATCAGCGGCGGCGCCGATAAATACCAGACCGCTTGCAGTAATAATCGGGCCACCGGTTCCTGGCACGCCAAGCTCAAGATTAGGTACGGGGGCAGGCGCAATGTCTTGAATCGTGCCCAGCGGTACCTGCCAATGGATGTTGCCGTTTTCCATATCGACGGCGGTCAGCGTACCCCAGGGCGGCTCTATACACGGTACGCCAAATGAAGACAAAAATGCTGTTCGGCGCATGCCATACGGCGTTCCATTTTGGCGTGCAAACTCCTGACCATCGAACTCGCCCGACTGTTGGACTTTTTTAAATTCGCCACGTGGAATTAGTGCAACTTCCATTGCCAGGTTGATCGCAAATGTCACGGCAAGCTGCCGTTCGGGATCAAATGCGAGGCCTCCCCAGTTTATGCCGCCTGCAAAGCCGGGAAATTGGATAGTGCCTTCGATACTGGGTGGTGTAAATATACCGTCAGATCGCATACGGCTAATTCGTTTTTGGCAACCCTTCATATCAAAGTACAGCATGCCCCAGGCGTCGCCTTCCGTGATTTGGCGGTAGCGCGTTACGGGCGGCGGAGCGACAGGGAAAGGTTGTGTTGGCGACAAGTGCTCGCCGGGCACGCCGCGTTGAGGAACAGGCCTTTCTTCAATTTCAAAGATGGGTTTGCCAGTGCGCCTATCAAAACTGAAAATCATTCCTGTTTTGGTTGCTTGCAAGACGGCAGGAATAAGCTGCCCATTGTGTTTCAGCTCCACCAATGTAGGTTGTGCGGGTAAATCGTAATCCCACACATCATGATGAACTAGCTGCCGATACCACGCGACTTTGCCGCTGACCGCATGGAGAGCGACCAGGGAGTTTGCGTAAAGATTGTTGCCCTCGCGCTCGCCGCCATAAAAATCCGGGCTTGCCGAACCGGTCGGAACATAAACGAGACCGAGTTTTGGATCGGCAGCAAGCGG
>JBPCXM010000159.1:0-3401 GCA_051008535.1 Pseudomonadales bacterium
CGTGCTGACGCAGAAAGCGGGAAGTTAGAATGGTTGAAGTAACGCAAACAGAAAAAATTGACCGTACGGTAACGGGCAGAGTCGTTAGCGACAAGATGGATAAAACGATTACCGTATTGTTTGAGCGACGGGTAAAGCACCCGGTGTACGGTAAGTACATTACCAAATCATCGAAATTGCATGCGCACGATGAGAATAACGATTGTGGTATTGGCGACACGGTCACTATCAAGGCCTCTCGCCCGTTGTCGAAGACAAAGTCATGGACTCTGGTGCGGGTCGAAGAACGCGCCGAGCAGATATAGCACCGCTAAGCGGGCGTTGGAAATAACGAGAAAGCACAATGATTCAGACAGAAAGTTATTTGGACATAGCCGATAATAGCGGCGCACGGCGAGTCATGTGTATCAAGGTGTTGGGCGGTTCGCATCGCCGCTATGCGCGGGTGGGCGACTTGATCAAAGTTACGGTGAAAGAAGCGATACCACGCGGTAAAGTGAAGAAAGGCCAGGTAATGAACGCGGTGGTAGTGCGCACCAAAAAAGGCGTACGTCGCCCCGATGGTTCACTGATCAAGTTTGACGACAATGCGGCGGTACTTCTAAACGCACAAAACGCGCCGATAGGCACACGTATTTTCGGACCGGTGACCCGCGAGTTACGCAACGAAAAATTTATGAAGATTATTTCTTTAGCGCCAGAAGTGCTGTAAGTGCACGGGGTACAGTAGGGTATGCAGAAGATAAAGCAAAATGATGAAGTGATCGTGCTGAAAGGCCGAGACCGAGGCAAGCGCGGCAAGATATTGCGCATTATGGATGATGGTCGCGCACTGGTTGGCGGCATCAATATGGTCAAACGTCATACCAAGCCAAATCCGAATCTTGGCGTTGCCGGCGGCATCGTTGAGAAAGAAGCACCGATACAGCGGTCGAATCTGGCTATTTATAACGCCGCTACGGACAAGGCAGATCGCGTCGCTTTTAAACTACTTGAAGATGGCAAGAAAGTTCGCGTCTTTAAATCTAATCAGGAAATGATCGACGCTTAGGTGAAGCATGGCAAGACTACAACAGCTATATCACGACGAAATTAGGCCGAAGCTGCAGCAGGAGTTAGGGCTGAAGAACATCATGGAAGTGCCGCGTATTACCAAGGTCACTTTGAACATGGGTTTGGGCGAGGCGGTTGGAGACAAGAAAATTCTTGAACACGCGCTTGGCGATTTGGCGCAGATTACCGGTCAAAAAGCAGTGGTCACCAAATCAAGAAAATCAATTGCTGGCTTTAAGATTCGCGACGATTGGCCGATTGGCGCCAAGCTGACATTACGTCGCGAGCGCATGTACGAGTTTTTAGACAGGTTGATCAGTATAGCGATTCCGCGCGTGCGAGACTTTCGCGGCTTGAGTCCAAAGTCGTTCGATGGTCGCGGGAACTTTGCCATGGGTGTGACCGAGCAAATTATTTTTCCGGAAATTGACTACGATAAAATCGACAAGATACGTGGCATGGACATTGTGATTACGACCGACGCACGCGACGACGAAAAAGGTCGAGCGTTACTGAAAGCGTTTAATTTTCCGTTTAGAGGTTGAGAACAAGGCAAGAATATGGCAAAGAAATCCATGATTGCGCGCGAAAAGAAACGGCAACGCATTGTCGCTAAGTACGCGGCAAAGCGCAGCGAACTAAAGGCGACGATTAATAACCCGAATGTTATCGATGAGGAACAGTGGAACGCGCTGGTCGCATTGCAAAAACTGCCACGTGACGCCAGCCCTATACGCATGCGGCGGCGTTGCGAAATTACCGGTCGGCCACATGGTGTGTATCGCAAATTTGGCATGTGTCGTAACAAGTTGCGTGAACATGCAATGAAAGGTGATATTCCTGGCTTGGTTAAGGCCAGCTGGTAGAGATAGGAAAGACTTATGAGCATGCAAGACCCGATCGCCGATATGTTAACGCGCATTCGCAATGCCCAAATGGCTGCCAAAGTGAACGTCACAATGCCGGCATCTAAAGTTAAAGCCGCGGTAGCAAGAGTGCTAGCCGAAGAAGGCTATATTAGTGAGTACAGCGTGACCGAAGAGGGCGCAAAGGCGCAGCTGACCATTGAGCTCAAGTATTTTGAAGGTAAACCCGTGATTGCTGAAATCGACCGCGCTAGCCGTCCAGGGCTGCGTCATTACGTCGGCGCTTCCGAATTGCCGAGCATTCGCGGTGGACTTGGTATTGCCGTGGTGTCTACCAGCCAGGGCGTCATGTCGGAGCGCGCAGCGCGCAGTGCCGGAATTGGCGGTGAAGTACTGTGTACCGTGTTCTAATGAATTGAGAGTTTGAACTATGTCCAGAATCGCAAGCAATCCAGTTGACGTTCCCAAAGGGGTGGAAATCGCCTTGAAAGGCAATGAGATTGCAGTAAAAGGCAGTAACGGTAATCTGCAGATGCAGGTGCACGACTCTGTGGAAATAAAGCAGAACGACAACGTGCTGACCTTTGTCGCCCGCGGTAACGCCAAAGCTGCGCTGGCGATGACGGGTACTACCCGATCGCTAGTGAACAATATGGTCGTTGGCGTTACCCAGGGTTTCGAGAAAAAACTGCAGCTGCAAGGGGTTGGATATCGTGCCGCCGCTAAAGGTAAAACGTTAAATTTGGTGTTGGGTCTTTCGCATCCGATTGATTACAAATTGCCGGAAGGCGTCAGCGCAGAAACGCCCAGTCAAACGGAAATCGTGCTGAAATGCGCCGACAAACAATTGTTAGGTCAAGCGGCGGCTGAAATTAGAGCATTTCGTCCGCCAGAGCCGTACAAAGGCAAAGGGGTGCGCTACGTCGACGAGTACGTGCGCCGCAAAGAAGCGAAGAAGAAGTAGATTTTTGAGTAGGCCAGGACTATGAGCGTCAAAAACTTATCCAGACTGCGGCGTGCCAAACGCACTCGCATGCATATTCGCGAGCTTGGAGTCAGTCGTTTGAGTATCCATCGCACGCCACGGCACATCTATGCCCAGGTGTCTACGGCGCAAGGTGACAAAGTATTGGCCAGCGCGTCCACCCTGGACAAAAGCTTGTCACTCACCAAGACCGGCAATGTTGATGCGGCTAGCGCGGTAGGTAAGTTGATCGCCGAGCGAGCCAAGGCGGCCGGCGTTGCGGCAGTCGCTTTTGATCGCGGTGGGTTCAAATATCACGGTCGCGTCAAGGCGCTGGCAGATGCTGCCCGAGAAGGCGGATTGGAGTTTTAAACGATGGCATTCAACGATGCAAAAGACAAAAATACCGAAGGCCTGCAAGAAAAGCTGGTGCAAGTCAATCGGGTGGCCAAGGTTGTTAAGGGTGGCCGTATTTTTGGTTTTACCGCCTTGACGGTGGTCGGCGACGGCAATGGCAA
>JBPCXM010000160.1:0-4904 GCA_051008535.1 Pseudomonadales bacterium
AAATCCAGACAGTATGTCACCCGGCAAATTCCCTTCGTTCGAAGGATGCAGCACCAAGCAATGATACCCATGTCTTTCAGATGCTTGCGCATCAAGCCACTCCAACGCTGTCTTCACAAATGAATTGTCACCTAATTCGCCGATTAGGCACGAATACTGAAAAGGCGCCCAAATCAAGCTAACGGTTGGGCTCAATTCATCATCAACTAAAACTTTACCTGGGCTATTGCCGTCCAAAACGGCTTTAAAATAGGTAAAACCAGCCGGAATTTTCTCTAGCATTGGTTTAACTAGATCGTAGTTATCAAAGTTCAGTTCCTTCATGGTATTTTGCCTTTTCAATGTTGTACCCGAAAATGTGGTCGCGCAGATCCAGCGAGAAATTGCCATACTGCCGATACTCCTCGTCATTCAGATTTTTACCCCATAGACTCAGACTCCAGCGTTGCGCTTCATCGGCGAACGTCGCCCTGGCTCCGGCTACAGTCACGTCGTCACTTTGACATAACCGAAGTTATGCAGTCCCTCAGCGATAGCCCCAAGCGAGCGAACAATCCATTGCATGTCTTGAAAATCATAATAAAACAGCGCGCCATTGAGGCGGACGATTTGATCGGGCCACTTCGCCTTAAACCCCAATTCATCGGCGGTCACCGTTTCTGAATCATAAGGAGCGAGTTGGTCGGTACCATCTGTCGGAGGAACGCCAGGAGTGCCGCCGGCCTCAAATCCCGGCATGGTCTTATCCCACAACCGATGATCATGCATCAGGCCAGCCGCGCCGGCACTCGTTGGCTGGCAAGCACGTCGTCCAAGGTTTCCCGCTGACGAATAATTTCGGCCTGGCCGTCGTTGATCAGCACCGTGGCCGGGCGCGGCATCGAGTTAAATTGGCTGGCCTGGGATTCGCAGTAGTGGCCGGCATCCAGAATCGCCATCACCTCGCCACGTTCGATATCGGGCAGCTGGCTATCCAATTCGAAAATCGACGGAATGCAGATCGGACCCACCACGTCCGCCCGCTGGGTATAAGGGCGGTGCATGCCGCTGGCCACGGTGACATGATTTTTCGCGCCCAGGGTTTCCACCATAATCATTAGGTAGCTGCTGGCGTCGATATTGACCCAGGTCTGGTTTTCCTCGCGTTTGATCAATCCCACACTGGATAACAGCACGCCACTGTTGCCTGTGATGTAGCGGCCGGGCTCCAGCCACAATTGCGGCAGCGGCATGTCGATGGCATTGAACTCTTCCTGAATCACTTGGCAGACTTGCTTGGCGTAGTTTTCAATGCCATGGGGGTTTCTCTCCTGGGTGCGGGATTCCGGATCCCGCTCCCGCGGCCAGCCGCCGCCCAGGTCCACCATAAAGGGAGCGACGCCGGTGCGCTGGTAAATATCACCAATCATCCGAGCGTACTCACGGTAGAGCTCGGCAAAGGCAGTCGGGTCGTTAGAAACGCGGCCCAGGTGGGTGTGAAAACCGTAGAACTCCAGTTCGTCGATCTCCTTGGTGCGGTTAATGATGTCCACCGCCAGGTCCGCCTTGACCCCCCACTTCAATCGCGCCATGGCGTCAATAAAGCGTCCAGGTTGGGGGTAGTGATCGCTCTGCAGCTCGCTGAAATACGCCTCCGGCAGCACCTTGAGGCGCAGTCCCACCCGGACTTTTTTGTTTAGCTCGCGGGCCACCCGCACTACATCGTCGATTTCCTCCATTGAATCCAGATGCACGGCAATACCAGCGTCGATGGCCACTTTCAGGGCTTCGTCCGATTTGTAGGAACCGTTGAGGGCGATCTTGCTGGGGTCGCAGCCGCCGCGCAAGGTGCACGCCAGTTCGCCGATACCAAAACAGTCGCCGCCGGCGCCTTCTTCGTTGGCAATTGCGCGCAGCGCAAAGCTGTTGTTTGACTTGATGGCAAACATCACATTGATGGGCTCGGGCCAGTGGCTTTCAAAAGCACGGCGAAACCGGCGCAGGTTGTCGCGGAAGGTCTGTTCCGAGATGGCAAACAGTGGTGAGCCGTATTGCGCCACAAGTTCCAATGCGGTGCAACCGTCGATCATCAGGTCACCCGCCTCGCTGATGCTGAGTCGGTCGGTTTGGGTTAACAGGGGAGACAGGGTTTCTGCTGGAGTATTACTCATGGTGTTCTCCGAAAGGTAGAATTCAAAAGGCCGGCCAGGCCAAGGGCGAGCGGACATCGATGGCTTGAGCGAGGCGCTATCGGGATTGCTCGGCCAGCGTAATACTGTGTGGTTTGTCTGCGGATATTAATTCTCCGTTAGCAGGATCAATCGATGATCCCATTCGACACAGAGAACGTCTTGGGGGTATGCTGAATTTCTACCACCGTGAAGCGGCTTGAAAGTACGCGTGTCAGTTTTTGCATCATACGAGCTTTGATGGTGATTAGAGCGCTAAGTTGTCCAGTATGAACTGTGAAAAAGGACGAATGATAAAAAAAGACCGCCGCAATAAGCGGCGGTAAAGGGAGAAAAATTCCGCTAGTCAAAGTGATAGGCCAACGTGGCTCCGTAGCTTCTTGGCATGTTGTACCAGAGAATGTGGTCGCGCGGATCCAGCGAGAAATTACCGTACTGCCGATATTCCTCGTCATTCAGATTTTTACCCCATACGCTCAGACTCCACCGTTGCGCTTCATCGGCGAGCGTCGCCCTGGCGCCGACGACAGTCACGTCGTCGCTTTGCTCATAGCTTGGGTGATTGTCGAGCCGCAAGAAGTATTCGGTTTTGTACTGAACGTCGGCCTGCAGGGCTAGCAATAGACCATCTGCTACGGCAAATTCGTAGCGCACCATGGCGTTGGCAGAGAAATCCGGTGCTTGTGCTGTTTCATTGCCTTCGAGAGTAATCTGACCACCAAGTGCATCGGTAAACAGCCCGTCGGATTCGACGATTTCCGTATCCAGCCAGCCAGCGCCGACGCGAATATCAAACCCCTCGCCTGGACTCCATTGCAGGTCCAGCTCGGCACCCTGGACTTCCACATCACCGAAGTTATCCAGACCCTCGGCGATAGCGCCGGGTGAGCGAACAATCCCTTGCATGTCCTGATAATCATAGTAAAACAGCGCGCCATTGACCCGGAGGGCTTGATCGGGCCATGTCGTCTTAAACCCCACTTCATAGGCGATGACTGTTTCTGAATCATAGGGAGCGAGTTGATCGATGCCATCCGTCGGGGGAACACCCGGAATGCCACCGGCCTTAAAACCACGGGACACGCTGCCATAAAAGAGCAGGTCGTCTGCCGGGGTATAATCCAGGCCAACTTTCCACGCGTAGTTATTCCAATCGTCTTCGATGTCCACCGCTTCGACACCGAAATCAACGAATACGTTATCGCCGGTATATTCCTTGTTCTCTTCGGCATAGCGGGCGCCGACAGTGAGCTTCCATGCGTCAGCCAATTGCCAGTCGGTATGCGCGAACAAAGAAACAACGGTTGCATCCTGCTTGTAAATCAAAGGGAACAAATTGTCTGGAAATTCAAATGCAAGCTGCAGCACGTCGGAGACGAATACTTGATCTTCTTCGCCTTCTTCCTTCGCCAGAAACATGCCCAATATCCAGTTAAAATTCCCACCGCCGCTGGAAGTTAATCGTATCTCCTGGCTGTACTGGGTTATCTCATAGTCATCGACGCGATGGATAATATTGATACCGTTGGCGTTGACGTCGCCGGTCGTTGGGTCGAATAAGGGAGTACCATCGGTTTCTTCGCCGTGAATGTACTCATAGTTTTCGTACCCGGTAATGGAAGTGAGCGTAAACGCTTCGAAATCCCAGTCCAGCCGGACGGAACCGCCGGCAAACGTATCATCAATTTCTGGCTCAAAATCAAAGTCGCCCTTATGCGGGTCGCCATCTGTGTCGCTGTACGATGTCAGAATATCAAACGCGCTGCTGAAGCATTCATTCGGATTAGGTTGACCGCTGGCCCCGGAGGCGCAAACTCCCCCCGCGCCGTCGTTCACACCTTCGAAGGTGGGCAGCCACGCATCAGACTGATCGCGTCCGGCATGGATGTTGAACAACAGGTGGGCGTCATCATTGATGTTCCAGTCGAGCTGTAATCTCGTTGCCCATTTGTCGACTTCGCCGTGGTCATTACCGGTGAATCGATTCTTTTGGAAACCTTCGTTACTTTGATCGACGCGAAATGACAGGCGTGCGGCAACATCGTCTGTAAGCCCTCCGCCCACTGCGCCTTCTACGTTAAACGTTTCCCAATTACCCAGCGTCGCTTCAAGGTAGCCGTCAAACTCCTGCTCGGGTTTTCTCAGGATAAAGTTAATGACCCCGGCGGTGGAGTTGCGCCCAAACAAGGTACCTTGAGGGCCTTTCAGCACTTCCACCCGATCCAGATCGAACAAACTGAAGCCCGTCATCGCGTTCGACGCCATATACACTTCGTCGATATGTACCGCCGCTGTAGGGGTGTTGTTGAGGCTAAAATCGTTCAGACCAATACCGCGGATGGTGATAATTTGGTTGCCATTTCCATTGGCGGCGCTGAGCTGCACATTCGGTATAGCCTCGGTAATAGCGCTGGCCGACGTAATACCCATATCCCTTAATTCGTCGGCGTTAAATGCCGTTACGGCAAGACCGACATCCTGCAGGCTTTGCTCCCGTTTTTGTGCCGTGACTACCACCTCTTCCAGCACGCCGGCCCGCAACGGCATTGCGAGCAGGGTTCCGATCGCAAGCGCACAAGCGGAACGACGAATAGATACGATATTCATTGACTAGCCTCCTCAGACATTATTAGCGGTTTACTCTGACAAGCGTCTTTGACCGGCCAAAGCTTGCACGAGGCAGATTATTAGTCATGTATAGCCGAGTAATAAATACCCTAAAGTGGGTATTTAATG
>JBPCXM010000161.1:0-2626 GCA_051008535.1 Pseudomonadales bacterium
AAATGTTTCCACTAGGGTCAGAAATGTTATTAACGATTTGGCCTCCGCCGCCTAGAATTCTTTCCAAGCTCAGCTAACCGTTCTACTAACCCTTAAAAGCGATAAGTATTCATCTAGGAGGCAGGTCATGAGATTTCGAAAATCCATTCTGGCGAGCACCATCGGATTAATAGCAGCGGGTGTTAACGCCCAAGATCAACTCATGCTCGAAGAGGTGGTCGTTACGACCCAGAAACGCGCCGAAAGTATGCAGGATATCCCCGTCGCAGTTAGCGCGTTTACCGGTGACTTTGTCCAGGAAGCCGGTATCAAAGACATTCGGGATGTCGCCGGCATGACACCTGGCCTCTCGATCAAGTCCCGCGGTGAAACCGAAGGTTCTGTGTTCATTCGCGGCATCGGCTCGGCGGCACCCGGCATCGGCGCCGACCCTGCCGTTGGTATCTATATCGACGGCCTATATGCCTCACGCGGCACCAACGCGACCGCAGCATTTTTTGATGTAGAACGCGTCGAGGTAGTGAAAGGTCCGCAGGGTACTCTGTTTGGTAGAAATGCATCGGCCGGTGCCATTGCTATCCACACCAATAAACCTGATCTGGATGAAAGTTATGGATCTGTCCTGGTCGGCGTTGGCGATGAGGGGCAGCAGAAGTATGAATTTATTTATAACGCTGCTGTCGCGGACAACTTCGGTGTGAGGTTGGGCGTGAAACACGATGAACGCGACGGTTTATACGAGAATTCTATCAACGGCGATGAACTGAATGATCGCGACCACAGCAATGCTCGCCTCAGCTTTCTCTATGATGCCGGTAGTTATCGGTCACACCTAAGCTTTGAATATATCGATATGAGTAACAACGCGGCCTTCGTCGCCGGACCGCAAGCCTTCGACTCCGAGGTCGCGTTAAACGATACACCGGATGATCAAACGCTGGAGTCCTTGCGTGTCAATTGGACCAATACCGTCGACCTATCGGACGAGCTGACATTCACGTCGATCACCGGTTATTACAACCACGAAGTCAATGTCACACCAGTCGATGCCGACCTGGTTGACGTATTCGTCGCCAGCTTTGAAGAACCGCAAAATGCCGAATACTTGAGCCAGGAATTGCGCTTGAATGGCAGCAGCGATGCACTGGACTGGTTCGTTGGGGCCAGCTATGCCAAGGAGCGACTGGACTTTGTCAATGACTTGAATTATGACGAAAGTATTGTCGTGCCGCTTCTGGGACCAGACCTCGGCCTTGAAGACACGGTCGACGGTGACGCTTGCGACGGCGATATTGAAAACTTCGGTCTCTTTGGGGTGCCCACCTGTCTTACTAGCGTGTCAGAGACACCCCAGGGTGATGGCGTCACAGAAAGCTTCGCGGTATACGGTGACGCTACCTGGCATGTAACAGACCGGTTAGGCCTGACCTTTGGAGTTCGCTACACCGAAGACCATAAGCGTATAACTTACAACAACCCAGCGACAGCTGGCTTGCTGGGCGCGCTGGACGGCCAAATTTTTGGCCCCATCACAGCGGGAGATGCCAAAGCCAAAGATGACTGGCAATCTGTCGATCCGCGCGTGGCTATCAACTACGATGTTGGCGACAACACCATGATCTACTTCAATGCGGGTAAAGGTTATAAGTCCGGCGGCCTCAACCGTCAATTGGACCCGGGAAGCGGCATGGTGCTGCCCTTCGACAAAGAGCAGAACACGGCTTATGAAGTAGGGGTCAAATCCCAATTGTGGGATGGGCGCGCGCAGTTGAATGTGGCGCTGTTCCAGAATACTTATGAAGACTTCCAGTTGGAAGAGCTAATCAATCTCGTGCCCCAAGTCGACAATGTCGGTGACGTTGACGTGCAAGGACTGGATCTGGATTTCAAGGTGTTGATCTCTGAGAATCTCGAAGTATGGGGCTCGTTCGGCTATCTGGATACGGAAGTGGACGACGACGGCGCCCGCGACGGTAACGAAACACCGCAGGCACCGGAAACTTCTGGCTCACTGGCCGCTAAATACTTCATACCCGTAGCGGATGGGGAACTCGCCGTCAGCGCAACCTGGGAGTACTCAGACAGCTTCTTTTTCGACCTAGCCAATACACTTGAACAGGAATCCTATGGTGTGTGGAACGCGCGTATCGCCTGGGAAAATGACGTTTGGGGAGTCGCGCTGTTGGGTGACAACCTGGCCGATGAAGAGTATTTGGCTGAGCAATTCCTGTTCCTTGATGTATCCAGCATCAGAGCGCCGGGGCGTTATGTCCGCTTGGAAGGACATTTTAACTTCTAACCACATTGCAAGGGGCATAATAATAAAACCAAAGTTATGCCCCTCATTGCCTTCACCCGCGCTGTGAGTTGAACCGAAGAATGGATAAGCGCCAACAAAAATCACCGATGGATGCGCCCAGTATCATACTGTCTGCGCTGGTTCTGTCGGCAATCGGCGCCGTCTATTACAACATGATGCCTCTCTACATGGGGATGGCACAGGACTACCGGCAGCTCGACAACAGAGCCATCGGCTTTTTAAGTTCGGCCTTCTTTCTGGGCTACAACGTTGCCACCAGCTCGGCTTTCTTTTGGATCAGACGCTGGAACTGGCGTTTAATCGCGG
>JBPCXM010000162.1:0-2840 GCA_051008535.1 Pseudomonadales bacterium
GCGGTTGTGACAGTCGCAGCCGCCGCGTTTCCGCGCGGTTCCGGGGCTTTGTCAAATAATGGCGAATTGCTCTCCGAGCAGGCCACCAGCGTCAGCAGTAGAGCGAAGAGCGCCGTGTACAGGTAGATCGTAGGGGTTTTGTCGAAATCATCCATTGTTGCTTTCTTTAGGAAATAGTGGAATATACTCTGGCTTGTGAGGGACAACTACAAACCAACGTCGAAGTTCCGTTGCCGTTAGATTACCTCTCAGCTAACTGAGTGCCTTTTAACCTTTGGGGCTTAGCTCCAAACGATGCTGTTTTAAATCCAGATATTTCATATTATCGCGGCAAACCCATTCCAAGAACTGGCCAGGAGGATCGGGGTTTTTTCTAAAAGCCTGAACTGTTTTTTCATATTGAGCCGGCAGACACGTCACCCGGCTGAAGTTTTCTTGATTGGTTTTGAGTCCCGCCAAATCTGAAGTTTCCAATTGGGATCGAAATGTTGTGACAGTATGGTCGGGGTTGATCGCGAAGAAAAAGTAATCTTCCATCGCGATCATTATTGAAAGCACGGCTTTGACTATGACGTTACCGGGATTGACGAGGGCGTTATACGTGATGTATTCATAAAACTCAAAGGCAAAATGCAATACGGGACTGTCTCCCAGCCCGAGTACTGAATGGCCGAAACGGAAACCTTGCTCGGTGACGCTATTGGGTATGGGCGTTTCGGGTCGTAGTGCTAAAAAACCACTGAGTGAGCCTTGTTCTTCAACTTACCCCAGAGCAAAACACGGAGAATTGGCCGCCATGAGATCTTGCATAAACAATTCATTGAGCGTTAATACGGGTAGAGACACGAAGATAACCCATTCCGTGTGGCTGTTTTATTGGTCATTTCAACCTCGCCTGCGCCAGTTGCAAAGGTAATGAAAAACCCACAACACCAATTTTTATATAGAATATCAGATCGAATACTCAATGTATTTCTTTCATAATATTGGTCATAAACAACGAACGCTTCTAATGGTGTAATGATGAACGAACAACAACCCCAATGGCAACCCATCAGCATGTTGCCGGTCTTCACCGATATGGTTGATGGTATGTTGGCGTCCTCCGTAGAGCAGTTGAGTAATATGCAATTAGCGGTGGATAAGCCCAATGTGTTAGATGATGCCACCCTGAATCGGTTGATCGAGCAATTCGATGAACAACTCAGGGACCACTGGTTGTTCGAGGAACAATTCGCTCGCTGGAGGAAGGGCAACCTGAGCGATGAGGAGGAAAGAGAACTTGACCGGTTGATAATGCAATCATCAAAGTTGAAAGACACTAATGAAGAAATTCTAAGAATTGCTCACAACATGGAACACGCAACAATCGATAAAATTATGGAGTTGGATGACGCTGAGCTCGCCCTGGCAGTGCTCTCTGGCAAAGTAAAACCGCCCGGATAGAATCACTTATTCTGGGCAGGCCTGTTGATAGCGTCAAATAAAGTGGGCAGGTTTTGATTTATAGAGTCACTTAAAGTGAGCTCGAAAAAGCGGTTAAGTGCGAGAATTCCGATTTATAAAAGCGAGCATCAACACCTAGAGGCCATCTACGACCGGTTGGTCCCCGCCTTGCGCGATGCCGTAACCCAGACCCACACGATGAGGGTAGACCAGGCTCTCACTGAGTGATAGTGTTTCCTGGGAATGCTACACCTACACCTGGAAGCGCAACAATGGCCACCCGGTTGGCGGGCGCTTGCCCTGCCACACATTGGTATGAGGAGCAGAATCAATGGATCAACTCAGCCCACAGGACGCACAGTTTCTCTACATGGAGTCCGAGCACAATCTGACCCACGTCACCAGTGTCGTCATTTACGATCCCAGCACCGTGCCGGGGCGCAAGACGGTGCGCTTTAAGGACATCATCGCCCACGTTGAGCAGCGCTTGCACATGAGTCCCCTGCTCAAGCGACGCCTGGTGCGGGTACCCCTGGAGCTGGACTATCCCTACTGGGTGGAAGACGAGTACTTCGACCTGGAGTATCATCTGCGCCACGGCCGCCTGCCGGCGCCCGGCGACTGGCGCCAATTCTGTATTCACATGGCGCGTTATCACTCGCGACCGCTGGATATGAAGCGACCCCTGTGGGAGATGTTTGTGGTAGAGGGGCTGGAACATATCGAGGGTCTGCCAAAGGGTGGCTATGCCATCGCCACCAAAATCCATCACGCGGCGGTGGACGGCGCGTCGATGATCAAGTTTTTCGGTGCGATGGCAGACAGGGACAACAAGGGAACGCCGGCTCTGTCGCTGGATGCGGTGAAACCTACTCCCAGCCCGCAGCCGAGCCTACTGGACATGGCCCGCCGGGCCGCTAGCAGTAATCTGCGCTCGCCGCTTCGCATTACCGATGCGCTGATGCGAGCGGCACCAGGCGTTTACCAGGCGGTTCAAAGCGCCCTGAAAACGCGCAAGGACGACAAGCACAGCATACCCGAGACACGCTTCAATGGTACCGTGTCACCTCATAAGATGTTCGACGCTACGGTGTTTGAATTGGATGACTTGAAGGCGGTACGACCGGCGGTACCGGGCTGCACGATCAACGATGTGGTGCTGGCTATTTGCAGCGGCGCCCTGCGCAAGTACCTGCTACACCACAGAGAGTTGCCGGCGGACCCCCTGGTGGCCTGGGTGCCGATCAATGCCCGCCCGGGTGGCGCGTCCGATACCGATGCGCCAGGAAACAACATCACGGCCATGACCACGGCCATCTATACCAATACGGAGGATCCGCTGGCAAGACTGCGCAGTATTATGGAGTCCACCCGGCGCAGCAAGGAGGCCAAGT
>JBPCXM010000163.1:0-2652 GCA_051008535.1 Pseudomonadales bacterium
GTCGGCTGCCAGATAACAAGCTTCGGAGGTCATCACGTATGTGCCGAAACATTAAAACACTTGCCAACTTTGATCCACCTGCAACCGATGAGGAAGTTCGCGCATCGGCTATTCAGTTTGTCCGCAAGCTGAGTGGGTCGACGCGACCCTCAAAGGCAAATGAAGCTGCGTTTGACTTGGCGGTCGAAAAGATCGAGGCAACCGCGCGTGAACTTATAGATTCTCTTGTCACTTCTGCGCCGCCTCGAAACCGGGAAGTGGAAGCTGCCAAAGCCAAACTGCGAACGGCCAAAAGATTCGGTTCGACATGATCAATCAAAGCCATTCTAGGGAGCCTCTGAACAAACAAATGTCATCTAACATCCTTGTTTTGCTTTAACGCTTTCTTTACATAGCGAAGCTGTTTCTTGCTTATATATGCGCCCTCAATCGCCGCGAGTGCCGGGCCCAGCTATTCGTATTTTTTCTGTGCGGCTGGCGGGTCGGTTTTTGATAGCGCGATCAATTCGCCCACTTCGGCCTTAAGTTTTGGGTCCATAGGCATTGGAGGGTCTTCGGTGTTGAGCGCGATAAACAACACTTTTTTGTACACGAAATGAAAATAGGTGGGGCCGAGGCGTTGCCGCCACATCTCAAGCATCACTTCGTTGCCCATATCGTGATTGCCAACGACATAGTAAAACGGCATATCCAGGGCTTTTACATGGCGGTCAAATTCGTGCCACTCTTGTTCCAGCACTTGTTTATCTTCGCTATATCCTTCAATCAAGTCGCCAACGCTGACGACGAACTCTGGCCGCAGCAAATTAAGTTGTTCCACCGCGCTGGCGAATACTCCCTTGCGGTGTTCACCGGTGCGGTCGCCGACGATGGCAAACTGAAAATTCTCGGGCTCGTTAAGGTAAGACTTGTCGGTTTTGGCAACACCGCTTGCATTACAGTTTAGTGCGGCGAAAACGCTGAAAACTATCAGTAACCTGCGGTTTGCCAGGTGCGCAAAGTTTCGTTTGGTTGTCATTTTTATTCCTTTATAAGTAAGGTGTAATATCTTTCTTGCTCTTTATGAAACAAGCTTGCCAACCGCCATTCTCATAGGTGGATGCGTCGCAAGGTACTGCGGCTGGTACATAAGGGAGTAGCTCGTTTGCTATGTCTTGTCTATTGGCGGCCTTGGCTATGGCTGCGACATAGGGATTTTCGCGATACACAAAGCGGAATTGTAATTGCCCATCCAGATAAGGGCCCCAGTCCAACCAGGTGGCATGAGTAGCCATCAGATTCTTCGGTTGATTCTTCTCCGATGATACGACTAGAGTATAAAAGCCTGCTGCGTCGACGCGCAGATCGTTCTCCAGCAGGCACTGAATAGCCCCGCCGTTCCAAAAGTTATAGGTGCAAAGGTTGTACAAGCGCACATCCTTGTCCGGTGCGCTGTGCGGCTCGCCGGCACGGGTATTGGGCGCGCTCAAGTATTTTGCGCGTGTGACCAGTAGTTCACCGAAACGTTGGCTGTAGTGCGTTGCCAAATATTGCACATCGGCGTTTGCCATCGTATCCGACGGCGCGTCGAAATTGGAAGAGGTTGTCCATTGTGGCGGGTTGCGCGGCCTGTGATCGATGATGGGTAGCGCCGGAAAAACCATATCCGTTTTTAGCTCTTCGTTACCAGGCGCAAACAGGTCGCATTCAGCAAACTGTTTATCAACCTCGCCGTTCGCTTTATATATCGTGACGGCGGGCAATGGAACCTCGCCTGATCCCGGTCGATTGCCTGCATCAACATGATACATACGCAGCAAATTCACTACGAAGTTGTTTTTAGTCGAACCGTCTTTACGCACGCCGACGTAGCGGGTGTTAGGCGCAGGGTTTGCGGGCGGCGCCGAAAATACCAATGTCGCGGTGTAGTAATTTTTGCTTTCCTGGCTTGGTAGCTCTCGAAAGGGGTTTATACTTCCCTCATCGGGGTTCAGGTCTTTGTCTCGCAGGGTCGGCAGGTTATTTAAATCCATGTCATTTGGGTGATAAGCGAAATAACGCGCCCGCGGATACTGACCGTGTATTTCCACTTTGCCGCCAGGTTCGACAACAAATGCACCCTGCAATTTGTTTATCCCGAGCATGGCTGCGGCTTTGGAAATAACAAAGTCATTGGCAAAATAATTGGAACCGGCGATATCGGGTAAATTGGGAAAATTATTAAAGGTCGCGGGAGTACCAACTCGAGGCCAAGCAGGACAAATGGACTGTGCCGATGGCCGCTGTGCTTCTTTCCAGGGCTTACCTCCGAGGTCAATACCACAATGTACTGCAACAAAGTCAGTCACGCGACCCTCGCTGCCAACCAATTCGGGTGCAGTGAGCACGGCAAAAATTTTGATCATAGGGCGGTCGCCACTGATAGCGCTGGCCCAGGCATCGACGGTGTCATGAATACGCCGCAGGTCCTTTTTTAGGCTTGGCGGTGCGTTGCCGAGTAAGGTCTTGAGGATCAATACGTGGCCGTTTAACTCCGGCGATCCGTCGGTATTGATGCTACCGGCATTGACGGCATTTAAGGTATCGCAAAAAAGGCTAATTTGTTTTTCGGTATCTGTTCCGTTGCAGGCTGCGATCGAAAAGGCCACGCAAAGCAACAACGGTCTGTACATG
>JBPCXM010000164.1:0-8976 GCA_051008535.1 Pseudomonadales bacterium
CAGCCACGCAGCACAACTCGATATTGAGATCGTCAATCTAACGCGAGGTAGCTGGTTTACACCGCTGCTGGTCACCGCCCACCCCGACAGCGCACGATTGTTTACCTCAGGCGCCGCGGCAAGTACCAGCTTGCAAAGCATGGCGGAAGGCGGGTCCATCGACGCGCTGGTCGCGGACGTGACCGCATTGAATGCCACTACAACGGAAAACCCGGCGGGAGGCCTGCTGGCCCCGGGGGCAAGCACTACCGCTTCCTTGAATACCGATGACGCGCCCGACAATACGCGTTTGTCTATCGTCGCCATGCTACTGCCTAGCAACGACGGCTTCATGGGCTTGAACGGCATCGCTATTCCGACTGAGCCGGGTACGTACGTCTATAACGTCAATGCTTACGACGCCGGCACTGAAGCTAACGACGAAGTCATTGGCAGCGGCGCACCTGGTGAAGCGGGTTTTCCGGCACCACCTCCAGTTGCGGCGGCAAGCGGCACCGGCGGTACCGGCATCAGTGCAACTGCGGAAGGCTACGTGCATATTCACCGCAATGTACTGGGTGACGACGATCTCGCCGGCGGCAATAGCGATATCGTTAATACGGTACAGCGCTGGTTGAACCCGGTTGTTCGTGTTGTTGTCACCGTGAGCAACTAGGAGGCCAGCATGAAGAAGCTCATATTAATTAGCGCCTTACTCGTAATAGCGGCCTGTAGCGATAACGACAACGACAATGATCCTGTACCACCACCGGTTACACCACCCGTTACTGATCCACCGCCCCCTGCGCCTGCAAACGCGAGTTATGAAATTTCTGCGGTTAACTTAACCGTCGGCCAACCCTTCTCGCCACTGGCCTTGCTGATTCACGATGAAAGTCAAACAGCCTTCGAGATTGGAACTGCTGCATCGGCTGGCCTGGAACAGCTGGCCGAAGGAGGCGACAACAGCCAGTTCCTGGCCGATTTGGATTCCGTCGCCGAAACCAGCGGTGCAGCGCCCATTGCTCCCGGCGGCAATGAAACCATAAGCCTTGAATTGGACAGCGATGACCCCACCGGTCTGCGGCTGACAGTCATGACGATGTTGGTGAACACCAATGACGCCATTACCGGGGTAAACGGTGCGAACATTGGCGAACTGGCCGTTGGCGAGTCGATAACCTTTAACACCATTAGCTACGATTCAGGTACCGAGGCAAACACTGAACTCGGCGTGGAAATTCCCGGCCCCATCAGTGGCGGTGAGGGCTTTAACGCCGCGCGCGATGATATACGTGACGAGGTGATGATGCATCAAGGCGTTGTGACTGCCGACGATGGCCTGGCCAGCTCCGACCTTGGTCAGCAGCACCGTTGGGACAACCCGGTGGCCCGTTTTCAGATTACTCGCACCCAGTAGCTAAACCAATAACGGGAACTAACATGGCACGCGGGCATCTGAAAGAGTTGTTTCGCGTGAATCCTGGGAGTCTTGTGCTGAACGATAATAACCTCGACAGCCGGTTGCGGATATTGTTGGTCGAAGACGACCAGGATATTGCGCAACTGGTCCAGCTGCACCTGCAAGACCTCAATGCCGATATAACACACGTTAGCCGCGGTGACGACGCTCTTCAGTTGGCGCTTACACAGCGCTGGGACCTGGTTATCCTCGACCTACGGCTACCTGGCTTAAACGGGCTTGATGTGTGCCGCAATCTTCGCCAGCAAGGCGATCAAACACCCATTCTGATGCTGACCGCGAAGTCCACCGAACTCGACCGAGTACTTGGCCTGGAGCTCGGCGCAGACGACTATGTCACTAAACCGTTCAGCCCTATCGAACTGGTCGCCCGCGTAAAGGCAATATTACGGCGCATGTCGCAACTACAAAATCAGCGCAGCAAAGAGCAAGTGGCCGATGACTTACACTGCGGTTCATTTGCAATCAGCGTTAAACATCATCGCGTCACTGCCGGTGGCCAGGAAATTGATCTAACCGCCAAGGAGTTTGACTTGTTGTTGCACTTTGTTCGCAATCCAGGACAGGTCTTCCGCCGTTCTGAGCTGTTAGATAAAGTCTGGGGCTATGGGCATGATGGCTACGAACATACCGTCAATTCCCATATCAACCGACTGCGCGCTAAAATTTCAACCGACCCTGCTGCACCATCGCAAATTGTGACAGTATGGGGTGTAGGTTATAAGTTTGATGAAAGCTTAGCCCACCCCCAGTGAAAGTTTTTTCCAAACTTTATAGCAAGCTAGCGTTGGCGATGCTGCTGCTGTTTATGCTGCTGGGAATCGTGCTGGTCTATATCAGCAACAGAACCAGCGAACTCTATTCTCTGGAAATTACCCAGCGGATTAACCGCGATATCGCCCAACATGCCGCAGAAGACATGCCACTTTTCACCAATGGCGAAGTCAACGTCAAAGCGCTGAAAGAGCTTGCGCATCACGTTATGTTTATTAATCCAATAGTGGAAGTGTATCTATTGGATGTTGACGGTAAAGTGCTGTCGCATGCGCTGCCGTATGAGACCGTTGTGCTAGACCGGGTAAACATGGCGCCATTGCGTGCCTTCATGAATAAGCAACAAGCGCTGCCCATCTTTGGTGACGACCCTCGCAGCCCAGGTCAGCAAAAAGTATTCTCGGTATCGCCGATTGTGGATGACGGCCAGGTAGCTGCCTATCTCTACACTGTGTTGAACGGCATAAGCCATGATGGGCTGCGGCAAACATTGAAGGATAGCTATAACTTGCAAGCCGGTACGGTGACCATCATCGCGAGCATATTACTAGCGATTGTGGCCGGCTTGCTGATATTCGCGTTGTTGACCAAACGCCTGCATAGACTAATCAGCGCAGTGCGGGTGTATCGAGACGGCAGTTTTCAGGGCCGTATGACCATTAAAGGTCGATCTTCGGCCGGAGATGAAATCGATGAGTTGAGCCATGTGATCGGCAGCATGAGTGAACGTATCGAGGATCAGTTCGCCGCATTGCAACAAGTCGACAATACCCGCCGCGAATTGATTGCTAACGTATCGCACGACTTGCGCACACCGCTGGCGTCTATGCAGGGTTATCTGGAAACAGTATTGGTCAAGGCCGAAGAACTTAACGAAGATGATCAGAAATTGTATTTGCAAACAGCTTATAAACATAGTCGTCGACTCAACGATTTGATTGGCGAACTGTTTGAATTATCGAAGCTGGAATCAGCTAATGTCGAACCGGAGTGGGAGGAGTTCCCGCTGATGGAGCTGATCCAGGATCTGGTACAAGACTACGAACTGGAGGCAAGTGATCGCCAGATATCTTTGTCTGCCCACTGCGAAGACATGGCGATCACGGTGTACGCCGATATTGCGCTGATTCATCGCGTGCTGGAAAACCTGCTGCAAAATGCGCTGCGGCATACCAGTGCCGGTGGCGACATCGCGCTCAATGTGCGCGGTGACGAGCAGAAAGTATGGATTGAAGTTGTCGATGACGGCGAAGGTATTGCGGAGCATGAAATTCCGCATATTTTCGATCGTTTCTATCGCCCGGAAACCGACCCTTCACAGGCTGGCCATGGTTTGGGCCTGGCGATTGTGAAGCGGATTCTGGAGTTACACCGTTCCCAGGTGGCTGTGCGCAGCGAAATCGATCACGGCACGGCGTTTACTTTTTGGCTGCCGCATACCGCTTAGGTCCGCCCGTTCTTTCGCAACCAACCACGCACCCGCTGCACAACAGGATCACGTCGCTTGTTCCAGTTGGGTCCGACTGCCGGCGCGCGAACTTGACGGTAATTCGCCATATTATTCTGTTGCGCCAGCAATTTTCGTTGCACAGCGACGCCACGCGCAGAGTCGTGTTGCGTCAGTAAATCGAGCACTGGCATTTTCAGACCATCAATCTCAAGACCGTGCTTGGGAAGCCTTTCGATTTCGCTGACGTCGAGCAACACCAGTCCTTGTAGATCGGCGATTCGCTTGTCTTTGGATCCTTGTAAAGTTTGGAAGGCGATACCACCGGCGGCGACCAACACAATATCCTGCAAACCATCCTTGCGCAGAAATTCAACGGCGGCGCTGATTTGCTGAAACAATTGCTCATTGCCAGATGATTCGGTGGGAGGTGCTGCACTTTTCAAGTCGACCCGTAGCGTCGTCCAGCCATCGTCGGGTAAATGCCTACCCAGGGCATGCAAGGAATGTGGCCAAGCGCCGCTATTACCGCCAGCAACCAAGACGACTACACCACCCAGCGTAGGAGGCTTGCGGCTTTTGTAGAGACTTGCCGAAATACGTTGTTGGCCAACTTCCAGCACATGTTGCTGTTCTTGGCCATAGCTGTGGCCCGCGAAAAAACTGGCTAACAAACATACGGTTAAGATGGTTCGGTGACGGCGCATTCCATTGCCTGCATAGAATAATTCCATTCAATAAAGTATAGGCTAGCTCGCAATGTGTGCTTACCTTACGCAGCGAATAAAGTACAATTGCCGATTCGCCACACAAAGCACATTATTTTCCTATGCCGCTGGATTACCGCATCGCCCCTTCCATTCTGTCAGCCGATTTCGCTCGTCTTGGCGCCGAAGTCGACACGGTGCTGGAAGCGGGTGCCGACATCATCCATTTCGACGTAATGGATAACCACTACGTACCTAATCTTACGATTGGTCCAATGGTGTGCAAGGCGCTGCGCAACCACGGCGTGACCGCGCCGATTGACGTACACCTTATGGTCAAACCGGTAGACCAGTTGATCGGTGATTTCGCCGCTGCCGGCGCAAGCTACATCACCTTTCACCCAGCAGCAAGCGAACATATCGACCGCTCCCTGCAGCTGATTCGTGACGCCGGCTGCGAATCCGGCCTGGTGTTTAACCCGGCCGCGCCGCTCAACGACTTGAATTACGTGATGGACAAGGTCGATATGATCTTGCTGATGTCAGTCAATCCCGGATTCGGCGGGCAGAAATTTATTCCGTCAACTCTGGATAAACTGCGCGAGGCACGTGCATTGATAGACGAAAGTGGCTTACCGATACGGCTCGAGGTCGATGGCGGCGTGGGCGTGAAAAACATTAAAGAGATAGCAGCAGCCGGCGCCGACACCTTTGTCGCCGGCTCGGCCATTTTCAACGCGCCCGATTACGCGACGGTGATCACGGAAATGCGCGCTCAGTTGGCGCAAGTATAACCCCGCCCAAGAACTCAGGACGATAGCATGACCCCCGAGCAATTTGCCGAACTCGCGCAGCGCGGTTACAACCGCATTCCTCTAGTGCGTGAGCGGCTGGCCGATTTGGAAACACCACTTAGCAGCTACCTGAAGCTGGCCAAAGGCTCGTATTCGTATTTACTGGAGTCGGTACATGGCGGGGAGACTTGGGGTCGTTATTCTATTATCGGACTCCCTTGCCGCACGGTGCTCAAAGCCAGTGGCCACGAAATCACTGTGGAACGCGATGGTGAACTGCTGGAATCGCACACAGCCGCAGACCCCCTCGCATTCGTGGAAGAGTTCCAGGCACGCTACCGCGTACCAGAACGGCAGGACTTACCGACTTTTCATGGCGGATTAGTCGGCTATTTCGGTTACGACACGGTGCGCTATGTCGAACCCAGGCTGGCTGCGCACAACGCGCCCGATAAGTTGCAAACGCCCGACATATTGCTGATGGTATCGGATGAACTGGTGGTATTCGATAATTTCTCGGGCACCATCAAACTCATCGTGCACGCCGACCCGGGTGACAGCGACGCCTACACGCAAGCGCAACAACACCTCGACGCCTTAAGCGAACAATTAGACGGTATTGCGCCAAAGCTAGCCAACATCGAACTAACAGCGCAATCACAAGCGATTCAGGAAAGCGATTTCGACAATGAAATGAGCCAGGCACAACATGCGCAGGGGATTGAACGCATCAAGGAATACATTTTGGACGGCGATACTATGCAGGTAGTGTTAGCGCGCCGCTTATCAACGCCATTCAACGCCGAGCCCTTGCAGTTCTATCGCGCCTTACGATTGCTCAATCCATCGCCGTATCTATATTTCCTCGACCTGGACGGATTTCATGTTGTTGGTTCGTCACCAGAAATATTAGCACGCGCGGAACAAGGCAAAGTGACCGTGCGACCACTGGCCGGCACCCGCCCACGCGGCCAAACCGCCGAGGAAGATCTGGCGCTGGAAAAGGAACTGTTGGCCGACCCCAAGGAAATCGCCGAGCATTTGATGCTGATCGACCTGGGCCGCAACGACGTCGGTCGCATCGCCGACACCGGCAGTGTGGAACTCTCCGATCAAATGACCGTGGAATATTATTCGCATGTGATGCATATCGTATCGAATGTGTGTGGCACATTGCGCGAGGGTATGAGCGCCATCGACGTGCTGCGTGCTACCCTTCCTGCCGGCACACTTAGCGGCGCCCCAAAAATTCGCGCCATGCAAATCATTGACGAACTGGAACCGACCAAGCGTGGTGTTTACGGCGGTGCAGTGGGTTATATTTCGTGGCAGGGCGATATGGACACGGCCATTGCTATTCGCACCGCCGTCATCAAAGACCAGCGCTTGTATATTCAGGTCGGTGGCGGCATCGTCGCCGACTCGCAACCACACCTGGAGTGGGAAGAAACCCTCAACAAGGCGCGCGCGATTTTTCGGGCGGCCGCTTTGGCAGAACAATCCGTCGCGTCAGACACGGGAGCGAACTGATGTTGCTGATGATTGATAACTACGACTCGTTCACCTATAACGTCGTGCAATACCTGGGCGAACTCGGCGCCGATGTAAAAGTTGTACGCAATGATGAAGCCACGATCGCCGATATCAATAGCTGGCAGCCCGAACGTATTGTAATTTCTCCTGGACCATGTACGCCTAACGAAGCAGGCATATCGCTGGGCGTAATTGAATACTTCGCCGCTAAGCTGCCGTTGCTGGGTATTTGCCTTGGTCACCAGGCTATCGGTCAAGCCTTTGGCGGCCGGGTGGTACGAGCAGAAAAAGTTATGCACGGCAAAATCTCGGCGATCCATCATAATGGCGAAGGCGTGTTTCGCGATTTACCCTCACCGTTTTCTGCGACCCGCTATCACTCCCTAGTGGTCGAGAATGCTACCCTACCCGACACACTGGAAGTCACCGCCTGGACGCAAAACGAAAACGGTGAGCGCGCCGAAATTATGGGTTTGAGTCACCGCTCGATGGCGATAGAAGGGGTGCAGTTTCATCCCGAGTCGATTCTTACCGAACACGGCCATAAGCTATTGCAAAACTTTCTGGAAATCACGACTTCATGAAAATACAAGAGGCGATCAATCATTTTATAAACGGCGAGTCGCTGAGCAGCGAGCAGATGCAAGCGGTGATGCGCGAAGTAATGACTGGTAACGCCAGCGATGCACAAATTGGCGGATTTTTGATTGCGCTGCGGATGAAAGGCGAAACCAGTGCGGAAATTTTGGGCGCTGCTCAGGTTATGCGTGAGCTGGCCACCAAGGTGGAGGTAGACAGCTCTGCTCTCATTGACACCGTCGGCACCGGTGGCGACAGCGCGGGTCTTTTTAATGTCTCAACCGCCAGCGCCTTTATTGTGGCTGCGGCCGGCGGCAAAGTCGCCAAGCACGGTAACCGTTCGGTCACCAGCAACAGCGGTAGCGCCGACCTGTTGGAAGAGGCTGGAGTACGATTGGACTTAAGCGCAGAGGAAGTGGCGCGCTGCGTGAACGAAGTCGGAGTGGGTTTTATGTTTGCCGTGAATCATCACAGCGCCATGAAACATGCAATTGGTCCGCGTAAACAGTTGGCCGCGCGAACGATTTTTAATTTGCTAGGGCCGCTGACCAACCCAGCTAACGCCTTGCATCAGGTGATCGGCGTGTTCGAACCGCAATGGTTACCCGTGTTTGCCGAGGTATTGCAACAATTTGGCAGCAAACACGTTCTCTGTGTTAGCTCCGCCGACGGACTCGATGAAATCAGCATTGCTGACACCAGCTTCGTGACTGAGCTAAAAAATGGCGACATAACATCTTATGAAATTACGCCCACGGAGTTCGGCTTGCCAACTCACACGCTGGATAGCCTTAAGGTCGCAACCCCCGAAGAGAGTCTGCGACTGATTAAAGCGGCGTTAAGCGGAGAACACTCGGCAGCGGCGGATATGCTAGCCTTCAACGCCGGCGCTGCGATTTATGCCGGCGATCTCTGCAGCAACCTCCAACAAGGTGTGGATATGGCGCAAGACGCAATTGGCAGCGGACTGGCGCTGCAAAAATTGCAAGAACTCGCCGACTTTACCACGCTGTTAAAAGCCAACTAAGCATATGAGTACTGGCACCGTATTAGATAAAATCCTGGCGCGTAAGGCCGAAGAAATTACCAACGCCAAGGCTGACATGCCGCTGGAAAAGCTACGCGCACGAGTCCCCGACACCCCCTGTCGTGGTTTTGTGCGGGCCTTACAACAAAAGTTTACTCACAAAGAGCCAGCGGTTATCGCAGAGGTTAAAAAGGCATCGCCAAGCAAAGGCGTTATTCGCGAAGACTTTGATCCGCAAGCGATTGCGCAATCTTATTCGCAATCCGGTGCGGCTTGTCTTTCGGTATTAACCGACAGAGACTTCTTTCAGGGAGCGCCCGAGTATTTGCGAACAGCAAGAGCTGCATGCGACATTCCAGTACTCCGCAAAGATTTTATTGTGGACGAATATCAGGTGTACGAGACGCGCGCCATGGGTGCCGACTGTCTATTGCTGATTGCCGCAACTTTTGCTGACAAACCAGGACAGCTAAAAACCTTAAATCAACTGGCGATCGTAACGGGTTTGGATGTACTCATCGAGGTGCATGATAAGAATGAACTGGAGCAGGCGCTGCAACTGCAACCGGCGATGCTGGGAATCAATAATCGCAACCTTCACACCTTTGAAACGTCGTTAGACAACACCTTATCCTTGCTGCAATATATTCCGG
>JBPCXM010000165.1:0-2956 GCA_051008535.1 Pseudomonadales bacterium
GCGCTTTGTGCGTCAGACAATTCGCTTTTATCTACGCTCTGCAGTGAATCGTAAAGCGCTACAGCCGCCTTTTGTGTTTCGAAATCCACATTAGCATCGGGGTCAGCAAGGCGACTAGCAAAGCCACCTTCGCCCGGTCCGATGGAACTATTTTCCAGTTCGCTAAAGTCTAGCTCTCCAACGGGCATGCTGTACCAAGCAGCGATGGTTCCTTCTCCTGTGTTTAACTGGTCGAATTTTATGCCATCTTCATCGACCGTCGCTTTTAGACCGCTGTCCAACTCGATTTTGATTTCTCTTGCGTCTTGCGGGTTGTAGGGTTGGCCCGGTTTGACGTCGTCTGCACTGGAACTGATATCTTTAATCTCACCGGAGAAATCCACAGCCTTGCGTTTCACCAAGCTGGACAATGGGTTATCGACAATCTCGTTCACATCCCTCCAATCGGACTTAGTCGATTCAGCCTCAGTTGCCATAGGCTTTTCCAGCAGATCGTGTTTTGACGGCATATCTTCACCATACGCGTACTGCTGTGAAGCATTGGTTGTGTTGCCAGTTTCTATTCCCATGATCATATCCTCGGTTAAACAAATTTTGCAATTAGATAACGCGTCATATTGTTCGACATACCACACGAACTATTTAATACACTTTGCGCCTCAAACAGCAGCCAAGTGGGGCTATCAGTGTCGGTGCTGCACGTTCTAGCCATCCATCGTGTGCGGAATCCGGCCCAAGAACTTAGGCCACTTTTCAAGCGTAGTCGCTACTGTCGTATAGCGCTTCACTTGTACTACTGCGTGTTCCGCCGAATAGGACCCTCAGTAAGTACCAGCGATGCTAGGAGAGGTTCAATTGCGTGGCGAAGTAGTTGTTTCAACACGATACTCAACCCCCATGACGAGACCTCATCGGGGATACCGCAGGGGCTTACTAAGTACTGAAAACCAGTTAACACGATAGACTTACGAGTTCATACGACGACCATTTCTCAAGGAGTGCCGTAGTTCGAACGGGTTACAGTATCTCATAAAGTTGAATCTCTCCTAGCATCGCTGGTACTTACTGTGAGCCTATAAAACGGTATTAGGGTGAACCCTATCATAGTATTCGCCCTAGCTAGCCACGCTGCCTGTTCTACCGTTTAATCGTGTACCGGCCCAACACTAATTCATTCGCGGTTAAGGAGAATTCACATGGCGCCACCAATCACCAGTAACTCTATCGGCCCTATGGATTTCTCACACCCCGCTGAGCCTGACACTCGGGTGGGGCAAGATCCTCTCTCGTCGGGAAATCCACACTCGAGCGAAGGACACGCCGGTATGACGCACGAAACAGGAGGCTCGCGAAATTCAGCAGTTTCCGCATTGGCAAACCAAAACGCCGGCACGCCAGTCAAAACTGAACCGTCGAAGCCATCGGGACCCCCGGGGGGCAACCCATTTAATGATCCGGGAAACTTCAACGGGCTTGAGCCTTCTGGCTTCGCCCCCGAACTTGAAGTCAGTGTCGGTATCAACACGCCTTTCGGTAACGGTAAGGTAAGCCACACCGCTAGTGACGGCAACACGAAGGCGTCAGTGGAAACACCCGGTATCGTATCGGTCGAGGTTGACCCCGATGACGGATCTACCCTCAAAGGAAAAATCCCAGGAGGTATTAACGTTAGCGCAGACGACAAGGGTAAGGTCTCTGCTGAGGTCGAACTTGACGTACCTGTCGGTCCTTTCGGTGGTGTTATAGGCGGTGGCGGCGTGAACATTCCAGCGAACAATAGCGGCGACCCAACAACTGTGACAGTTAAAGCCGGGGGCCGGGTAGGTCCGACCGGCCTAAATGTTCAAGCCGATGTCGCTTTTACTGATCGTATCGACGACCCCTTCGACGTCGAGGGCGTCGAGCCGGTAAATAGGATATCCCCGGAGCCAGCTGGCACTAAGACCAGGGTCGACCTATTTACTGGTCATCTTAGTGGCCCCGAGATCACTGGCAAACTGCCAGAACAACCAACGACGGCTGGAGCGCCTAGTTTTGCTGGCTCGCAATTGATAGATTTCGCGTCTCTCAGCAATACGCCAAACCTTGGAGTTACCGCTGCACCGCCAGAACAGCCCCAGTTAGGGCCTGCGGTTGAGCCGCATCGGTTTGCATTCAAACCTGATGTCTTTGGTCCGCCCGCACCACAAATCCTGAGTGGGCCCGATATCACCGGCGCTCCGCAACAACGGCCGCAGCTAGGGCCTGCGGTTGATTCAACACAGCCTACAGGCATGCCCGCAGAAGAGCCTTCGTTTGCTGATAACGTGAAGAGTCTCGCTAGCGGCGCCTGGCAAAGTGTTAAACAAGGTATCGGTTGGTTAGGCGATAAAATCCAGCAAATCGCACAGGAAGACCGGCCTTCAATTTTGGAAAGCCGCGATGCTGCGATGGGAATACAGAGCTATAGCGCGAAGGAAGCGTTCGATGGTGTAACAGGTACTCTTGGTAACGTCGGCAAATCGATCGCCGATACGGCCAGCAGCATTGGTAGCTCGATTTCTGATATTGGCAGCTCTATTGCCGATACCGCCAGTGGTATTGGCAGTTCGATTTCTGATACGGCCAGTGACATCGGCAGTTCAATTTCCGATGCGGCCAGTAGCGTTGGCAGCTCGATTTCTGATGCGGCCAGTAGTGTCGGCAGTGCGATTTCCGATGCGGCCAGTAGTTTTGCCGATGCGGTGGGGCTTGGTAGTGATTCGGACGACGACAACGGCGGGTCCGACAGTGGCGGCAGTAGTCGCGTGATTTGCACCTACTTTTATCAAAAAGGCGAGCTGGCACGCGGCGACTGGGCAGCCGACCTGCGCTTTACCCGGAACAATCTCTCCGAACAGACAGTGCGTGGTTACCACGCCTGGGCTATTCCAACGGTGCGCTTGATGCGCTCCGAGTCCTTGGCGGGACGAATGAT
>JBPCXM010000166.1:0-2618 GCA_051008535.1 Pseudomonadales bacterium
ACGCTGATTAAAGTGTCCTTTATCAGCTTATCGCGCGCTTCTTGGTATAGATCGGCGAAAACCGCAATTTCCAGCCGCGCGGTGCGATCGTCCAACGTGACGAAGGCAATGGTATCGCCCTTCTTACTTTTCATTGTGCGCAAGCCGACGATCAAGCCGACAACCAATTGCGCGTTGTTGCCAGGACGCAGATCGACAAGTCGTACGGCATTGAATTGCGCCACCTCACTCGCATATTCGTCAATTGGGTGGCCACTCAAATACAAGCCCAGTGTATCTTTTTCGCCGGCCAGCGTTTCCCGTGAACTCCAGACTGGAACCTGTGTGTACGCGGCGTAAACGTCTTCGGCGGCAGCGTGCATATCACCAAACAAATCGACCATGCCGCTACTACGGTTCTTCGCCGTTTGATCGGCGGCCTTTAGCGCATCATCCACACTCTCCATTAGCACACAGCGCGCGGTGCCTAGCGAATCGAACGCACCGGCACGAATCATAGCTTCGATGGCGCGCCTGTTGACCTTGCGCGCATCGGTGCGACTGCAGAAATCGAATAAGTCGGTTACCGGGCCGTCACGCTCGCGGGTAGCAAGGATGCTATCTATGGGCCCTTCACCCAGACCTTTGATCGCACCCAAGCCATAGACAATATTCTGCTCGGCATCGACACTAAATGCGAATTCGCCACGGTTAACGTCGGGCATTACAATATTCAAACCCATGGCACGGCATTCTTCGATCAATAACACGACTTTGTCGGTATTTTGCATATCGGCCGACAACACGGCGGCCATGAACGGCGCCGGGTATTGCGTTTTTAACCAGGCCGTTTGATACGACACCAGCGCATACGCGGCCGAATGCGATTTGTTAAAACCGTAACCTGCGAATTTTTCCATCAGGTCGAATACACCGATCGCGACCCGCTTATCGATTCCGTTAGCCTCGGCGCCATCACAAAAAATTTGCTTTTGCTTGGCCATCTCTTCGGGTTTTTTCTTGCCCATGGCGCGCCGCAGCATGTCGGCCTGACCCAGCGTATAGCTGGCCATGACCTGCGCGATCTGCATCACTTGTTCCTGATACAAAATCACGCCGTACGTGTTCTTAAGAATCGGTTCCAGTGACGGGTGGTCATAGATGACCGCGGCCCGGCCATGCTTGCGATTGATAAAATCATCGACCATGCCGGACTGCAAGGGGCCGGGACGGAACAAAGCCACCAAAGCGATAATGTCTTCAAAACAACTGGGCAACAATCGTTTGATCAGGTCTTTCATACCACGCGATTCAAGCTGAAATATCGCGGTAGTGCCTGCTTGTTGCATGAGTTTGAATGCTGCTTCATTGTCCAATGGCAGACTATTGATATCGAGCGCCTCTTCGCCTGCCGTGCAGCGTTGCCTGTTAATGATTTTTAGCGCCCAGTCTATAATGGTCAGCGTGCGCAAACCGAGGAAGTCAAACTTAACCAGACCGACCTGCTCAACATCATCCTTATCAAACTGTGTGACCAGGCCCGCACCCGCCTCATCGCAATACAGGGGGGCAAAGTCGGTGAGCTTGGTTGGCGCAATCACGACTCCTCCAGCGTGCTTGCCGACGTTACGCGCGATCCCCTCCAACTGATAGGCCATGTCCATGATCTCTGCGGCTTCGTCATTTTCTTCGACAAACTCGCGCAAGTTGGCATCTTGTCGCATGCCTTTGCTAAGGGTCATGCCAACTTCGAAAGGAATCAGCTTCGACAGCTTGTCGGCTAGGCCATAAGCCTTGCCTTGCACACGCGCCACGTCACGCACCACAGCCTTGGCCGCCATGGTGCCGAAGGTAATGATTTGCGCGACCGCGTCACGGCCATAACGGTCGGCTACATAGGCAATCACATCGTCGCGGCCTTCCATGCAGAAATCAACGTCAAAGTCGGGCAATGAGACACGTTCTGGATTGAGGAAGCGCTCAAACAGCAAATCGTATTCCAGCGGGTCGAGGTCGGTGATCTGCAACGCATAAGCAACCAGTGATCCAGCACCCGAGCCCCTGCCCGGCCCCACAGGTATGCTTTCTTTTTTGGCCCAACGAATGAAGTCCATCACAATGAGGAAGTAACCGGGAAAGCCCATTTCATTAATGATGTCGAGTTCAAACTTCAGGCGTTTATCATATTCCTCGCGCCGCTGTGCAATTTTTTCCGGTTGTAGCCGCGCCAGCTGGTGCAAGCGCAGCTCAAGTCCTTGCTCGGACTCTTTGCGGAAAAACTCCTCCAACGTGAAGCCTTCCGGAATAGGGTAATCCGGCAAATAGTAGTCCCCAAGACGTAGCTGGAGGTTACAGCGTTTAGCAATCTCCACGCTGTTTTCTAGCGCTTCCGGCAGATCGGCAAACAGTTCGCCCATTTCAGCGGCGTTGCGAAAATATTGTTGGTCGCTATAGTTACGCGGCCGGCGCGGATCATCTAGTGTACGCCCCTCGGTGATGCAAACACGTGCTTCATGCGCTTCGAATTGATTGCGCTCAAGAAACCTGACGTCGTTGGTCGCTACCACCGCGCAAGAGCAACGCTCTGCCAACACCACGGCCGCATGCGAATACGCATCTTCGTGCGCACGCCCGGTCCG
>JBPCXM010000167.1:0-5049 GCA_051008535.1 Pseudomonadales bacterium
CTGCTGATAGAGACCTTGCGTTGTATCGACAACGAATACAAAACCGGTTGGGACAAGATAATCGCCTCTGACGGTAGCACAGTGGAGAAAATCACCGCGCTTGTCGAGTTTGACTTCAGCAGCCAAATTGCCAAAGTCAACAAAATCGCAGTGTGGTTCGCGTTTTGGGGCGAAGCCAACTCGCGTCCTACCTACCAGAAAATCTGCGCTCAACACGACAGTGATATTGCCGCCACGTTCACTGAGTTGTGCGAACAACTCATCGCCGAAGGGAAGTATCGCCATGTCGATGCAGATATTGTCGCGACCGGCTACACCGCACTGGCCGACGGACTGTGGCTGGACCTGCTAATGACGCCAAAGGAGTTGAGTAAAAACAAAGCAAAACGAGTGTGCATGAGCTACCTTGCCGGCAATTTCCCAAAACATTTTTCGATTGAGTGAGTTAAAGAGTGGATGTACCTGTAAGCGCCAGCGCTAAGCGATGGCGAGCCAGAATAAGAACTTTCGCTGAAAGCGAGTTAATCCCGTGGGAAGTTGAAGCCGAAATGAATAGTGGCGTAATCCCGCAAGACATTGCAAGACGCCACCATGACATGGCCGTAGCAATGGGTTTAAGCCGCATGGATGTACCGGCGGAACACGGCGGCCTCGGCTTAAGTATGGAAGAGCAAGTCGCGATCTGGGAGCAACTCGGCCGGGTGACTAACGCTTTGTGCTGGTGCTTCCCGGAAGCACAAAAGTGGATGTTCGATGCCTGCAGCCCGCAGCAAATAGAGCAATACGTGCAGCACTTAATGGATGGCAGCAAACACGATTGCTACGCCATCACCGAAGAAGAATCGGGCTCGCATGAAACCGTCAATACAACCGCAACCAGGGTAGATGGCGGTTACCTGATTAACGGAGAAAAGTGGTTTGTGACCAGCGCCAACCTGGCGGATTTTTTCTGGTTGCAAGCAAAAACCGATAGCGGCGACGACTCGCTGTTTTTTTGCGATATCGACGCTCCCGGCGTGACCATGAAAGACAACCCGCTGTTCAGCCATACCTTTCCTGCACACCATCCGACGTATGAATTCAAAGACGTATTTATTCCTGAAGCGAATCGTATTGGCACGGAAGGCGCGGGCATGGACTATTCGCGAAGCTGGTTCCGCCATGAACGTATGATGATCGCCGCGCGTGTGTGCGGCGCGGCAACTCGGCTTATCGAAGAAGGCACGCAGTTCGCCAAAAGCCGCAACATACTGGGCGAGAAGCTGGCCGACAAACAAGTAATTCAGTTTATGCTGGCGAACAGCGCCGCCGAACTATGGGCCGCCCGCTTGATGATATACGCCACCGCGCAGGCCGAAGACAGAGGCGAAGACTTGAAGGCCTTACACGTGCGCTGTTCGATGGCCAAGTTGTACGCCTCGGAAATGGCCAATCGCGTCGTTGACCGTGTGGTGCAGATTTTTGGTGGCCGTGGTTACATGCGGCAATACGCACCAGAACGTTTCTATCGCGAGCTGCGGGTGGATCGTATCTGGGAAGGCAGTAGCGAAATTCAACGCATGATTATTGCCAAGAGTTTACTAAAGCGCGGCCTCGAAGGCATGTAACGAATCGATATGAGCAGCCGCGCAAAAACAAGATCATTCGCCGCGTTAACACTCATACTCTTATGCGCCACTTCATTCGGCAAAGAAAAACACGTGCTCAATATTTACAACTGGTCTGATTATATCGACCCGGCCATTATCACCGCGTTTGAAAAAGAATACGGCATTAAGGTCAACTACGATATTTACGATTCCAGCGAAATCGTCGATACCAAATTGATGACCGGACGCTCCGGCTATGACGTTATCATACACTCCGCTTCTTTTTCGGCGCGCCTGATTCCCATCGGTGTTTACCGGCCGGTTGACTACTCCAAACTTAGCAACTGGCGCCATATCGACCCAAAAATAATCGCGATGCTTGATGATCACTTCCCGGTAAAAATGACCGGTGTGCCGTATATGTGGGGCAGCACCGGCTTTGCCTACAACGTCGACATGATCAAACAGCGGATGCCCAACGCGCCGGTGCACAGCGGAGATTTGATATTCGACCCAGAGGTGGTCAAAAAATTTGCCGACTGCGGTGTCAGCTTACTAGACGATCCTACATCGGTCATTCCAGCGGCGATGTTGTACTTGGGCTACCCGCCCAATTCGGTAGAAGATGAACACCTGGCAGCCGCGGAAAAACTGCTGAAGTCGATTCGACCGTATATCAAATATTTTAGCTCGACCAAAATGCTACTGGATTTACCCAGCAAGGAAGTGTGTATTGCGATGAGCTGGGCAGGCGATTATTCGGTAGCCTCACGCCGTGCAGAGGAGGCAGGACTGGATATTAGCCTTGCCTATTTTGTGCCAATAGAAGGCGCGACTGATTGGTTTGATATGGCCTTTATTCCAGCGGACGCACCACACGTGGAAAACGCCCATTTATTCCTGAACTATATTCTGCGCCCGGAAGTGATTGCGCTGGCTTCTAACTATATCGGCTACGCCAACGCCAACAAAACTGCCACTGCGTTGGTCGACCCTGAAATTACTAGTAATAAGGCGATCTATCCCGACGAGGAGACCCTCACGCGGCTGCACCCCTCGCGGGTGTTGCCGCCGAAGCAGGAACGGCGCCGCTCCAGGGTCTGGACCAAGATTAAGACCGGTTTATAGAGGGCTATCGATGATGCTTGAGCAGGACAATAATACGCCTGGCACCTCAACGCGGTCTGCATCATATTCAATTGCCGACCGACCGTGGCTAGATCCCAACGTCAAGCCATTAATACGCATTGAATCAGTCAGTAAAAACTTCGGCGACTTTACCGCAGTAGACAATGTTAGCCTCGACATTTACCAGGGCGAACTATTTGCGATACTTGGGGGTTCGGGCTGTGGTAAGTCCACGTTGTTGCGCATGTTGGCGGGCTTTGAGGCGCCAAGCGCTGGTCGTATCGTTATCGACGGCATCGACATGACTGAGCTTCCACCGTATGAACGCCCAGTCAATATGATGTTTCAGTCATATGCGGTATTCCCGCATATGACTGTGCAGGAAAATGTTGCCTATGGCCTGAAGAAAAACAAGGTGGCAAAAGCGCAGATAAAAATCCGCGTCGCGGAAATGCTATCTATGGTGCAATTGTCTGAGCTTTCTCGGCGTAAACCGGATCAACTCTCCGGCGGCCAGCGGCAGCGCGTCGCTCTCGCTCGCGCACTAATCAATCGCCCCAAAGTGCTGTTGTTAGACGAGCCACTGGCAGCGTTGGATAAAAAACTGCGCGAGCAGACCCAGTTCGAACTGATGAATATTCAAGACCAGTTGGGCATTACCTTCGTGGTGGTCACCCACGATCAGGAAGAAGCCATGACATTGGCGTCGCGCATCGCCGTGATGAACGCAGGTAATTTTGTGCAAATTGGCGCCCCTTCCGAGGTTTATGAATTTCCCGAAAGCAAGTTTGTCGCCGATTTCTTCGGCACCATTAATATTTTCGATGCAACTGTGGTGGGCAATGAGGCGGACCATATTACTGCCAAACTCGACAAAACGCAGACCCAACTGCGTGCCTCGCACAAAGCGGAACTGACACCGGGTGAGCGCATTGCTATAGGCGTGCGCCCGGAAAAAATTACGATCAGCCGGGAACGGCCGCAAGGCGAAAATATTGCCGTGACCAATGGAGTGGTAGAAGACCTGGCGTATTACGGCAACCTGTCCATTTACCGGGTAAGAAGCCGCTCGGGGAGTATGATTCAGGTCAGCGCACAAAATCGGCAACGCTCTGCAGAACTAGTGCTGGAGTGGGACGACGAAGTATTTTTATCATGGGATTCAAGCTGTAGCGTGGTGCTCACCCAATGATAACGCCGACCGGTGCGCAGCTTGGGGACCGATTGTGGCGTTGGCTGGTGATCACACTTCCTTACTTCTGGTTACTGCTGTTCTTTCTCGCACCGTTTGCGATCGTGTTCAAAATCAGCTTCGCCGACCCGATCGTCGCACAGCCGCCGTTTACACCATTTTTCGATTTCGCTAACGACTCGACTCAGTGGCTGCTGGCCACCTTCGACAATTATCGCTTCCTCACCGAAGACAACCTATATTGGGTTAGCTATTTAAAATCGATCAAGATCGCTTTTATTTCCACCTTGCTGTGTCTGTTGCTGGGCTTCCCCATGGCTTATGGCATCGCGCGGTCCAGTCTTGTATGGCGCAGGGTTCTGCTGATGCTGATTATTTTGCCATTCTGGACCTCGTTCCTGTTGCGTGTTTACGCCTGGATTGGAATGCTCGGCAAGCATGGCATTGTTAACAACTTGTTGCTTTCGCTGGGCGTCATCGATAAACCTTTACAGATGCTGTATACGGATGCCGCCGTGTATGCTGGCATTGTGTACACTTATATTCCGTTTATGATTCTGCCGCTGTACGCAACACTGGAGAAACTTGACCTCAATCTGCACGAGGCGGCTGCTGACCTTGGCGCAAAACCCTTCCAGGTGTTTCGTGATGTGACGCTACCGTTGTCGATGCCCGGCATCATTGCTGGTTGCTTGCTGGTGTTTATTCCGGCGTTGGGAGAGTACGTCATTCCCGCCTTACTTGGGGGTATCGATTCCTTAATGATAGGCCGTACTTTGTACGACGAATTTTTTGTCAACCGTGATTGGCCGCTGGCGTCGGCAGTGGCGACGGTACTGCTGCTGATTCTGGTCATGCCGATTATGTTGTTTCAACGCAGTCAACAAGTAGTGGAGCGCTAGTGATAAAACGTTCCACATTCCTGTTTTCCGCGCTGTGTTTTGGCTTTGCGTTTTTGTATATCCCCATTCTGGTGCTCATTGCTTATTCGTTTAACGACTCACGCCTGGCTACTGTGTGGGGTGGTTTCTCCACGCGCTGGTATGTTGCCTTACTGGAAAACGACCAGCTTATCGACGCCGCCTTGCTCAGCCTTCGAATTGCCGTAATTAGCGCGAGTTTTGCCACCGTGCTCGGCAC
>JBPCXM010000168.1:0-15712 GCA_051008535.1 Pseudomonadales bacterium
CGACTTCGGCGCTTACCGCCTCATAAGGCCGGTCCGCCGTTTTACCGTTCAGACCGGTTACCTCACAGAACACGTCGTACAGCGGTACCAGGGCGAAGCCGAAAGCGAACATCGCCACGGTTACGCCGACTAAACGCAGTGCCGTTTTAGCAACCGGTGTGCTCATCGTTCGTTCAACCTTACTTAACGTCCGGCGGCGTCGTAAACGTGTGGTACGGCGCGGGTGAGGGTAGCGTCCATTCCAGCCCGTCAACAGAATCGCCCCACACATCGTCGGTCGCCGGCTTGCCGCCCATAATCGTTTTGATCACGATAAACAGGAAAAACACCTGCGACGCGCCGAACAGAAACGCACCCACGCTGGCGATCATATTAAAATCGGCGAACTGCAGCGCGTAGTCTGGAATGCGCCGCGGCATGCCAGCCAGACCCACCCAATGCATCGGGAAGAAGGTCAGGTTGATGCCGATAAACGATAGCCAGAAATGCGTTTTTCCCAGCGCTTCGTCGTACATATTGCCGCACCACTTGGGTAGCCAATAGTAAACCGCGGCGAAGATGGAGAAGATCGCGCCCGGCACCAGCACGTAATGGAAATGCGCCACCACGAAGTAGGTGTCGTGATACTGGAAGTCGGCAGGCGCGATCGCCAGCATCAAACCGGAAAACCCGCCGATGGTAAACAGCACCACAAACGCGATCGCGAATAACATTGGTGTTTCAAACGTCATCGAACCACGGAACATGGTGGTCACCCAGTTGAATACCTTCACCCCGGTGGGTACGGCAATCAACATGGTTGCGTACATGAAAAACAACTCGCCGGCAATGGGCATGCCGACGGTGAACATATGGTGCGCCCAGACGATGAACGACAAAAATGCGATCGAAGAGGTGGCGTACACCATGGAATCGTAGCCAAACAAGGGCTTGCGCGAGAAAGTCGGGATGATGGCCGACACAATACCGAATGCCGGCAGAATCATAATATAGACTTCCGGGTGGCCGAAGAACCAGAACACATGCTGGAACAATACCGGATCACCGCCGCCGGCCGCACTAAAGAAACTGGTGCCGAAATGTATGTCCATCAACATCATGGTCACTACGCCGGCTAATACCGGCATCACGGCGATCAGCAGGTAAGCGGTAATAAACCAGGTCCAGACGAACAAGGGCATTTTCATATACGTCATGCCCGGCGCACGCAGATTAATAATGGTGGCGATGATATTGATCGACCCCATGATGGAGGAGGCGCCCATAATATGTACCGCGAAAATAAAGAATGTAACGCTGGGCGGTGCGTAAGTAGTGGACAAAGGCGCGTAGAAAGTCCAACCAAAGTTGGGAGCACCGCCTTCCATAAACAGCGATGACAGCATCATCGTGAACGCGAAGGGCAAAATCCAAAAACTCCAGTTATTCATGCGTGGCAACGCCATATCAGGCGCGCCGATCATCATTGGCACCAGCCAGTTCGCCAGGCCGACGAAAGCCGGCATCACGGCACCAAATACCATGATCAAGCCGTGCATCGTGGTCATCTGGTTGAAGAATTCAGGCTGCACGATCTGCAATCCCGGCTGAAACAGTTCAGCGCGAATCACCAGCGCAAACACACCACCCACCAAAAACATGGCGAAGCTGAACCACAAGTACATGGAGCCAATGTCCTTGTGGTTGGTGGTATACAACCAGCGTGAAAAACCCTTCGCGGGACCGTGATGATGTTCAGCGCTCATGTGGCTACCCCCTAGTTACCTTGCATGTAATTGTGGACATCAACGGCCTGGGCTTTATCGCCCATATTATTGCCCCAGGCATTGCGTTCGTAAGTGACGACCGCGGCTAGTTCCAGTTTGTTCAGCTGCCCGCCAAATGCCTGCATTGCCGTGCCTGAGACGCCATTAATAATGACGTCCATGTGTTGATCAATCGGCCCAGTGGTAATGGCCGAGCCGACCATTTTCGTGCCAACGCCACCTTCGCCATTCGCGCCATGACACGCAACGCAAGAACGCTCGTATACGGCTTTGCCCTCTTCCATTAGCTGGTCCATGCTCATTTCCTGCTCCATTAACTTGGCAAGCGCGGCCGCTTCCTGTTTTTGTTCGCCCAGCCAGGCATCATAATCCGCGGGACTCTTGGCCTCGACCACGATAGGCATAAAGCCGTGGTCGCGGCCACACAACTCAGCACATTGACCGCGGTAAACTCCCTCTTCGTCGACCACGGTCCACGCCGTGTTAATGAAACCGGGAATAGCGTCTTGCTTAACTGCAAAAGACGGCACCCACCAGGCATGGATAACGTCGTTAGCGGTGATCAGAAAGCGTACTTTTTTATCGGTGGGGATCACCAAAGGCTTGTCGACTTCGAGCAAATAGTGCTCGCCTTTGTCTTCGATGTTGTTGATTTCGTCACGTGAAGTGCGCAAATTACTAAAGAAGCTGACATCTTCGCCGACGTATTCGTACTTCCATTTCCACTGATAGCCGGTGACGATTATATCCATCTCGGATTCGCTGGAGTCGTATTGACGAATAAGCGTTTGACTCGCCGGCACCGCCATGGCTATCAAAATAGCGAAGGGCACCAGCGTCCAAATGATTTCCAGCTTGGTGCTTTCATGAAATTGAGCCGCCTTGGCGCCACGCGATTTGCGATGCACGATGATCGAATAGAACATAACGCCAAAAACGGCTATACCGATAACGACGCAGACCCAGAATATCAACATGTGCAGGTCGTAAATGTCACGACTGGTTGCGGTCACGCCCGGCGTCATGTTCAAACCGAACCTATCGCCCTGCGCGGCCCAAGCCCCACTACTCAGTGCGCTAAAAGCCAGCGCTACTTTAGTTGTCAGCCGTAGCCGTGTTGCAGTTAAAGACATGGACCGAGACCCCTTTTTGTCTAATAAATTTGGCCTAAACGCATGCTGAACCGACACACCCCAAAACAACGCGTTCGGGTTTCTGTCATACGTTTTTCTATGGAATTATGCTTGTATGTTACATTGAGCCGCTTTAGTCATACGAACGGTTTCGCTGCGGCAAAACGGCGCAAGTATAGCAAAAGCGTTTATGGTGTCGCTACCTGCAGGCAACTGTTAATAACAATTCTTTGTTCTGGCCCTACAGCGCTGAGCGCGCTGACCGAGACCCGCGCATAAATATCATTCACACCAAAATATGGCACCTCGCTGGGCCTTTGATGCTGTCTAACATCAGCATTCCGCTGCTTGGCATGATCGATACCGCCATTCTCGGACACCTCGACACCCCCCAATATCTTGGCGCCGCTGCCGTGGGCGGCAACATTATGTCGTTGGTGTTGTGGACTTTCGCATTTCTGCGCATGGGCAGTACAGCGTTGGTAGCCCAGCAGTATGGAGCTGGCAGTCCAGCAAATATACAGCTCACTATTGTTCGATCGCTAGTGTTGGCGGGGGGTATCAGCGTAGTGTTGCTCGCCGCTCGCACGCCGCTGCTTGCCTCTGCGTTACATTTAATAGATGCCAGCGCCGAGGTTGATCCGCTGGCACGTAGCTATAGCGAGATCAGATTCTATAGCGTACCGGCGGTACTATTTACTTACTGTTTGACCGGTTGGTTGATTGGCTCGCAAGCAACACGGGCGGTGATGCTCATCATCATTACTACCAATTCGCTGAATATCGCGTTGGATTATCTATTTATCGTCGTCTATGGTTGGAACAGCGATGGCGCGGCACTTGCCACCGTGGTTGCCGAATACGTCGGCTGCGCGATTGCATTTTCGCTTCTGTGGCATACATACCGAGGGCGCTGGCAGGTGTCGATCGCCGCTCTCCGCGATTCGACCGCACTAGTTAGCCTGTTGCGCATCAATGTTGACCTTATGTTGCGCACTCTTTGTTTGTTGTTGTGCTTTCTGTTTTTTACTGCGCAAGGTGCGCGCGCAGGCGACACGTTGTTGGCGGCCAACACAATTTTGATGCAGTTGCTGCTGTTGTCGGCCTTCGCGCTGGACGGTTTTGCCCACGCCTGTGAAAGTCTCTGCGGTTTCGAATTGGGCGCAGGCCGGATTAAACAGTTCTACGCAACGGTGCGTGCCTGTTTGCTGTGGTCGGTATATAGTGCTGTTGGCATCAGCCTGGTATTCTTCTTGTTGCAAAACCCCATCATTGCCGGTTTTACCGACATCGATGCCGTTCGCACCGAATTGCAGCGCTTCTTTCCGTGGCTAATTGCATTGCCGCTGGTCTCGGTCTGGAGTTACTTGTTCGATGGTGTGTTTATTGGCGCCGCGAAAACACGGGCCATGCGCGATAGTATGATCGTTAGCGCCGTGCTGGTCTATTTGCCGGTATGGTATTTTGCGCAACCGTTGGGCAACCACGGCCTATGGTTAGCCTTTAACTTGTTTATGGCGGCGCGTGGCGTGACACTGGCGGTTGTGTTCTGGAACTACTCGCGCCGGGAGAAGTGGTTGCCTTAGCGCGGCTTACTTTTCGGTTCTTTGCTCAAATCAATAAGAGTGACGGCTTGGACAGCGTCAGACGTATTACTTTGCGGCGTGACGCGGGTTGCCAGTTCGGGTGCCGCGCCAAACTCTTGCAAGTCGTCTTTAAATCCGCAGGCAACGCATTCGCGTTGTTGCTGGTCGCCGCGACGATGCAGTACGATTTTATCCATCGCCTGGCATTGCGGGCATATTGCACCGGCAATAAAACGTCGCGTTGCTTTCGTGCTCACATTGCCAACGCTTTCTGAAACGCCGGACGCGACGCGAGGCGTTCGAAATATCGGTTTAGATCAGTGTAGCGAGCATCCAGCACGCCCATCTCCAATGCTGCCCCGAGAGTAAAACCCATCATAATATCTGCAGCAGAAAATTCTGCGCCCAGAACATAGTTCTTACCCCTTAACGCTTGTTCAAAATAATCCAGCCCTCTATGCGTTCTTTGCCGCGCGTCTTCCATCAATTCCGGATAGCGGTCGGCATCATTGGCGTAACGAGTATGGTAAATGATGACACCTAAGGGTGGATACGCAGTGCCCTCTGAAAAATGTATCCATTGCAGAAATTCCCCGCGCAGCGGATCACCAATAGCCGGCGCGAGCCGACCCTCGCCGTAGCGCTCCAGAATATATTCGATAATGGCGCCCGACTCGCCGATCACGGTAGCGCCGTCTTCGATCACGGGTAACTTGCCTAACGGGGTAGCCTGTTTGAAAGTGGTGGACTGTGGCACGAATTCCACGCTTTCAAGCTCATACGGCAGATTCAGCTCTTCCAACAGCCAGAGTATGCGCAAGGAGCGCGTGCGCGGCGCGTGATATAGTTTAAGCATAGAACACCGTCGTCAGATATGTCGAATACCAATCATTCGCCGCAATGGTGTCGCAGGCGAGTGCGGCGCGCATTCTCTCACAGATTATCTCAGCCAGGGTTAGTTTTCCTGCGGCGCAAGCATCAATTCCTTAAGCGCGAAAAAAGGCGGCGACCCTGCGCTCACCAGGCGTTGGTTGAAGTCCTTATAGCTGAATTGCTCGCCCTTGATGCTCTTGTACTCCTTAAGCAACTCCAGTATCGCCCGGTGGCCGGCGAAGTAGCTGGCTAGTTGCACCGAGCTCAACTTGGCTCGCGTCAATTTTCCTTGCGCCTCGCCCTCTTCCTGAAAGCCCTTGCTTGTCATCAGCTTGACTGCGTCCTCCTCGGACCAGTCGCTTGTGTGCAGGCGAATGTCGATGATGGCGTTGATAAGGCTACGCAGTACCAGTTTATCGTCGGCCATTTCTTGCAACTCATGACCGAACGGCTGGTCGGGATAAATCGTAAATCCTTCATCAACCAACTGCGTGGCGATATAACTTGCCCAGCCCTCTACCATAGGACCGTTGAGAAAAACCTTGGGTATGGTGCGGTCGAAGCGGTTGGAATACTCCAGCTGTACGAAGTGACCTGGCACGCCTTCATGAATATAGACCAAGGCTAATGCGGTGCGATTGTATTCCTTAAGGTAGCTGTCAGACGTGGCGAGCAGTGCGAGGTCCCAGAACCAGACCGATTCGAGTTGCGGCTCGAAGGGAGGGGCAGGGATTATTTGCGCAACAGCATAACCCGACAGGTGCGGTGGAATATCTTCAATTCTCAGCTTTGACGTAGGCGGCAGTTCTAACAAATCTTTATCGCGAACGAAACCCGTAATCGCATCGGCCAGCGCGTAGCTGTCGGCGATCAATGTATCAGCTGTGGAGCGGTCTTCGGCGAGGCTCTGGAACACGTCACGTACTACTTGGCCATCGTCAAGCGACTCGGCCTTTTGCACTTCTCCGTTGGCAACCCCTTCAGCAAGGTATTCGTCATGAATACGACGCGCCGTACTCACCAAATCGCCGCCGACTCTTGCCAGTTCGGCTTCTGCAGCCGCGAGCAATTCGTCTGGGGCCAAAGGGTAGTCCATATAAAGTTTGTATTTGGCTTCGTATAGCTCGCGGCCAAGACGCCAATCGCTGTCGGACCGAGGTACGACAGTTGCCTCAAACCAGTCGGCGAATGCTGAGATTTTTGCGACCGCGTCGGCACAGGCGAGGCGCAGTGGTTTCGCTTGTTCGCCGGTTAACTTGGCAGTGGCAATGAGCTCTGGCAACGACTTGTCGAACAAGCCGTTGGCCTGGATCATACCGCGCAGTCGGGTTACGGCCACTTTCTTTTGTACCGCAGTGGGGTGTACGTCCGGTGAAGACAGCGCCTCTTTAGTCTCGTCGAGGAATTTACCCACGGCACCACAGCGTGCGGCAAAACTTTGCAGGCGTTGTTGCAGCGGTGCGTAATCGCGCAATATTAGGCCGGACATTGCGCCACCAAGAAGCGATACGTAGGTTAGGGGGTCGCTGCTATAGCCCAAGCGCGTCAGTTGCATCAACTCCAGCTCAATCTTGTTTTGCAGAATGTGGAGGTCGACTTGCTCGGCGCGCGATAGAGAGTCTTTCTCAATCTTCGCCAAACGCTGCAGAAAAAATTCACGTGCCTCTTCAGCTTGCTCCCAGGCGGCCGCCGAAACATCGGGCAGGCGGTCATCGTAGTAACGCGGATTGTCGCCCTTACCATGAATGCCATAGTTAATACCACTGGTTGGATCTTCTTCCAGAAGAAGCGCGAGGTACAGTTGGCCCAGCGCGTCGATGCTCGTTTCTTGTTCAACGCGAGTATTCCAATCACTCGATGCAGAGACTGCCGCTTGTGATTCAGATCTTGATGCTTGCGGTTTTACGCTCGACTGACAACCCAGTAAGAATTGAGTTAGAAGTAGCGCAAGGCTTATCCGGGTGAGGTAACGCATGGTATATCTCCTTGCATTTCTTCAGTGCGGCACGTGACCGTTTTGAGTCAGCCAGGAACGCAATTGGGCGAATACTTTCGGGTGGCCGAGCAAATCGAAATGATTCATTTCGTACTGCACCGCCTTATTATCTTCGGCAATCGTTAAACAAAAGTCTGGATTCGAATGCTGGCCCAGCGCGCTTTCTATGGGTACCAGGCCATCGCCAACTAGCTTATTGGCCAATACGCCGGCCTGCTCGGTTCGCGTTGCAGCCAGTGCATAATATTGAACACCCTCTGGCAACGGTACTGGCTGCCGCTGGTCTCCACTGCGCTCAAATCTGTCGGTCGCATTCCAGTCTTCGTCGACCAGGTTGCCGTAACGCAAGTCCGTAATACCGGCACTGCGAACCTTGCTGAGACGGCTGAACGGCGCAGTGAAAGGACTGAATTCGATAATCGCATCTAGCCAGTTTCCACCCCTCTCCAGCGGCGCGCCATGATGCGGCGTGCCTAAAAAGACTAACTTTCGTAGGCTTTGCGGCCAATCGTGATTGGACAATGTCGCATAATGTAACGCGCTGCGTGATAACAGACCACCCATGCTGTGGGCGACAATCACCAACTCCTCGACAGAAACGGGCCAATGCGCTAATAATTCTTCGATGCAACTAGCCAGCTCCTGGCCGTTGTGCGAAATGTGACGCCCGGAGTTGTAGCGAACATGGACCTCGGTATAGCCCAACTCGGCCGCCAATGCGGTACCGTGACTGTGGTTATCACGATCCCACTGCAAATCATTCATACACAAGCCATGAACAAGCAGCAGGATCTTCCGCTTGGGACGGTGAACAGTCGCCGCCAGCGCCTGCTTTTGCAGTGGCAGGCGTTGCCCTCCAATTCGAAAGCTCATTTGTATCGCCAGCGGGTTGTTGCTCTCCTCAAGACGATCGCCCAGCACGCCGTTGAGTGCGGCGAGTACAATTTCGCGTTCACGTGATGAGGTATTTTCATCCGTTAGGGCATCAAACGCGGGCAGCACGCTGTCGATACCATCAGCCATCAGATTGGGTACGGCGCGGATGCTGCGATAAACCAAACCGGTGATACCTGCTGTGCGGTTATCGCTATGATTGTTGATGGGAGAGGCGCGGCGTGCGATGGTCGCATGCATGGCTTCGACCAGATCTACCACGCCAGTAATTGAGTCGAGGCCCAGTTTAGCGTAAGCAGGAACATCGGCGGCTTTGATGTGTTTGCTGTTTTGCATTGCGTTGCCTATAAGACCGGTAAGCTAATGGAATGAAGTGGCATCCTAACATGAAGAAAGAACTGGTAGCGGGTTGGAGCCTATGAAGAATGATAAGCTACTTTGATCGCGATTTACGTCTATATTTACCTTTTACCATTTTTTTGACGGTTTGTTTGGCTTCATAGAAAAATAACGGCAATCGCCACCAGCTGGTGATGCTAGAGTCAAGTTGCGCGCTGTAGTGATTGACGAACAGCTCGCGATCATTCCAGTCTAGCTTGTAGCAAATGCGCATTAGGTCTACAAAGCGCTGTCTTCCCGAGAGCCGCTCTTTTATGCCAACTTTGGCGCGACCAATGTCGATCACGTAGACGTCAATTGTCCCCGCTGCGTTTATCTTCATCATCAGGTTACCGCTGGATAGATCGCGGTGAATAATACGCTGCTCGTGCATTTTTCTTATAAAACCTGCTATCTCGGCAAACATATGCTCTTTGCTAAAGCCTCGAAAATTATCTTCTCCTTGATTGAAGCAGGTGAATACATCGCGCGCCGAAAACGCATCCTCAACATAACGGCATACATAGTAATTTTCTTCAATACCGCTATTTTTATAGCGCTCAAAGTAGGCAACGGGTTGTGGCGTACTAATCCCGCAACGTCGCATGTAAGACGCGTTATTCCAGTGGCGCCGCCCTTTACTTGGCAGAAATCGATAGGTGAATTTCTTTATCCCTTTAGCGCGATTTAATTTAACAACCAGTTGTTTTGTCGCGTTGACGGAATTGCTAGCTACGCCCCCCCCAGTAAGGTCATCTATTGTCCAAAGCCGGTTGCGCGTATCTCGCAATACCCGATTAACCGGCATTGACTCCATTTCCTCTGGTGATAACTGGGCCGATACCTCCTCCAAGCTGGCGCCGTTTTCGAGCATTAACGCGCCGCGCCAACCAGCCGATTGTACCGGCACAGCCTGTTGATTTTCTGTTGCTTGCATGACATCGCTGCTGGTCGGAATAGCCTTAATTGCTTCCGGATCGGGTCGCAATGTGACGTTCTCCGGTGCGAATAACAGAAACAATGGCTGTTCTGATATCACTTCCGGTATATATGCGAGTCGTTCACCAACAGCGTTGTTGATTTCCACTTGCGGCAATATCGTTTGCGGATAAAGCGAACGTAATGAAAAAGTTTGGCTATCGCGACACCACACTATATGCAGCTCTCGACTATCTTTTGTAAACACAAAATGATGTATGCCGTTGTTGGCATTCACGCCTTGCGCACAAACACTGTCTTGCAGCGCGGTAACGGTCTGCTGTAACGCGTAAAACGCCGGCCTGATTTGAAAATCACCAAGCTTGCCGCGTATTTCCTTGTAGAAGCTGACATTGTCGATTTTTGGATAACCTTCGGCGCCACAATCGATCATGCCGTCGCGACTACAAATCAATGGGCCCCAATAGATTTTGCTTAATGCGGTGCTCGCAGCGGCTAATACACAATAGCGCACGAGATAGTCGACTTGTTTCTGCTCCGGGTTGACTGCCTTACGGTCGAGTCGCTTGGTTGTCCAACAACTATAGGTGCACCACGTTTTATCAACACCAAAATGGCGGCCGATATATGCCAGCACTCGCGCTTTTTTAATCAGGTTAAGCGCCAACGGTTTTGCTAGCCAGCGCCCCAATACTCGATGATCATACGCTTCGGGCTCAATAACCCTCTCGACAAACAAATTGTCAGTGTGGATCTGCGGCACCCGGCTATAGCGTTTCATCGCCGACAGGAATGCCAAATTAAAAACAGGCTCAAAGTCTGAAACGTTGGGCCCAGCTAAAGAGACATCAAACGGCTTGGCTTCTTCGCAGGCGATTTGCCACAGTTTAAGAAAGCCGCGATGACCAAGCCCCGACCAGCGTCCACGATTAGGGGTACTGCCAATTTCAAACACGGAAACTCTGCCCTGGTATTGTTCAAAAACTGAAGCAACAAAATTGCGCCAACGCTGTGCAACTTCTTTGCTATGCTCGATGTTTTTTGCTTCCTCGGCTGGGGGAATCATATCTAGCAGAACATCGATGTTTGCCGCCAATATGCGCTGTAACAGACGCTGCGCATCACCGTCGATGGACGAGTAAGTGTAGTTCATTCGTACCTGATCGATACCCAGGTCCTGCAGGCGTTCGATGATATAGCTATCGCTATCAGCATCAGCCGACGGCGCGATATTAATGCCAAACAGTTTATTGTTTATAAACTGAGGTGATGCGGTAGATGAAATGCCAGTGAATAGCCGCGCGCGAATCAATGCGTTAACTACATCAAATACCACTGGCCACCAAAAAAGCAGGGGGTTCTTATCTTTCAACCTAGAAACCGCAGTTGGGCGCGAAAAAGATGTGCATGATGTTGATGTGCATGGGGAATTTGAAAAACTCGTGGTCACCTTACTGGTGACAAGAGCTTTTTAAATTTCCTAGGTGCATTAAGAGCGTGTGCATACTTTTGTGATCCAACTGCGGTTTCTAGGTTCAGGCACATACCTAATGTGGAGTGCTCAGCATTATAGACACCTGACCTGAGTAAACCACTATTTTCAGTCCTGGCCTGTCGTTCGGGTGACCATGAAAAGAAAGAAGCTGTTTGGTTCTCTAGCACGAGGCTATAATCAACAACCAAGAAATTGTGAGTGTATTATATTGAATAAAACAGGCGGCGTATGAGCCAACAGGTTCTGCTAATAAAAATAACCTCCATGGGCGACTTAATGCATGCGCTGCCAGCGCTTACTGATGCCGCGAAGGCTATTCCGGGCGTTCTATTTGACTGGGTGGCAGATCAGGCTTTTGCAGAAATTCCAGCCTGGCACCCGGCTGTCAATCGAGTCATTAAAAGTGACCACCGCCGGTGGAAAAAGAACGTCATGGCATCCTTCCGCAATGGCGAGCTAAAACTTTTCTATCGCGAGCTTAACCGCGACAATTACGATCTCGTTATCGACAGCCAGAACAATCTTAAGAGCGCAGCCGTCGCGCTGCTGCGCCGCATAGGAACCAAGACTGGAGAAGTGCACGGGCTTGATAAAGCCTGCGTACGAGAAAAGCCAGCGCACTGGGTGTACACGCACCAGCATTTTGTCGATAGAAATGAGCACTCGATTACCCACCAAAGACAGCTGATGGCAAAAGCGCTGGGCTATCCCATGCCGAGCTCTGTGCCTGATTATGGTATTAACCGCAGCAAATTTTATCTTCCAGATATTGAGCTACCCGAGCGCTATTTGTTTTTTGTACACAATGCCAGTTGGATCACGAAGCTATGGCCGGAACAACACTGGCAGCAACTTATTGAGCTAGCCATAGCGGCGGGCTATTCGGTACTCTTGCCCTGCGGCAATGAAGAGGAACAGCAGCGGGCAAAGCGAATTACAGCGCCTTATGCGCAAGCCCACACTTTGCCTCGATTGTCGCTCTCTGCGCTCGCAGCCATTATGGATAAGGCTGAGGGGGCCGCGTGCTGTGATACCGGCCTAGGACATCTCGCCGGTGTTTTAGATCTACCCTCGGTTAGTTTTTACGGCCCTACCGATGCGAAACTGATCGGTTCCATCGGGCAGCACCAGCAGCACATTATTGCTGCGACCGAAAGCTACAATTGCGCCCCATGCTACCGAAAAACCTGCCGCTATGAAGGTTATGAAACTTCAGCCTGTATGCAGTCTTTTAGTCCACAAGGGGTGTGGGAGAACTTGAAAATACTTATTGATCGACGATGATCTCACCGGCAGCCGATTATCTATTTTTTCTTCGTGAGCTGGTCCAGCCCTCCCATCGCGAATGCTGATAAGACAAAAGTGAGGTGTATAATCACATACCAAAGCAGTTTGTCATTGTCGATGTTCTTGACGTCCATAAAAACCTTTAGTAGGTGAATGCTGGAAATCGCCACGATGCTGGCGGCAATTTTCATCTTCAACGATGAGGCGTCCATGGTACCTAACCAGCTCAGTTTTTCTTCGTCTTCGTCCACATCCAGTTGAGAAACGAAGTTTTCGTAACCGCTCATCATTACCATAACGATCAGTCCGCCGACCATGGCCATGTCAATCAGCGATAACACTACCAGCACCATATCGGCTTCTTTCATTGCCAGAATATTCGGTAGCATATGAAAGACTTCCTGGAAAAATTTCACTCCCAGTGCCAACAGCGCAAAGGACAGCCCCAGGTAGATGGGCGCCAGTAGCCAGCGCGAACGGTACATCGACGTTTCAATGAGAGCTTCGAGTTTTTCCATAACTTTTGATCACCGTATCGATGTAATGTTTATGTTTGCCAAGCACATAATTCTTACGTAATCACGCAACTACCGCAAGCGCTTGCGCGCATGTTTTTGTATTATTTCTTCATACCTTGGCTTAATGGCATGCTCAATAGTCTCGACGCGCAGTTCTCTCATCTGCGCATAGGTTTTCAGAACGTAATCTACATGTTCATCGGCTAGCCCTCCTTCTTTGCAACTCACTAGAAAGCGGGCCACATCTTTTATATATGACTGCGGCAATTTTCTACTTGGTTGGTAGCGCACGCCATCGAAATCAATCACCATGATTTCGCCGCTGGATTCGTTGAGAAGAATATTAGGCCATTTGAAATCGCCATGACAGTAACCATTATTGTGCATGCGCACCAATTGCTCCAGTGTCTTGTCGATTAGCGTGTGCAGCGGTAATTGATTGTGAGTGTCGGGTGACTCTTGATAATGACGCAAATCATTAAAGCCATCGATGACCTGCAGAAACAGATAGCTGCGTGATTGACTACGCAGATAACCTAGCGAGTCGGGAGTACTTACTCCGAGCTCCTGCATCTTGCATATTCTTTCATGCGCGCGTTGCGCGCGACTGCTACGGGTGAATCCGTCATAGAGTTTTTCGGCAAACTGTTTTTGCAGGTAATACTTGCAAAAGATGGTTTGATCTTCGGCGCTGCCAAAAGTGTGATACATTTTGTTATAGTGCTTTTTGTTGGCAGTGACAAACGCGGTGCTGTTGTACCATTCGTCGAAGTTTTCGTGTGTGGCGATAAACTCTGGTAACGAGGAGTTGTTCGATAATTTGCCAACGCAGTAAGCGTTACTGATTTCTCTATACATGGTTGCGAATATAGCATAGTGGAGGGCGGGATCTTAACAAACCTCACGGGACGTCCTGCGCGAGCAATTGTCAATCGCGTAATCAGGGAAATTGGTCCGATCCGATCCGCAATGTCGGCATTTCCTTCGGCTGCCAATGCTATCTCCAACTTACGGGCCGAAGCTGAGGCGCAGGCTTCGGTTGATTTCTCACCTTATTGGGCTGGCCAAAACGTGTATGGTTGCAAGGAGCTATCAGCAGGCGATTTAACACGGGAGTTGGCGAACAGATATTGCTGATAGTGAGAAGGGGCATATATGACGGCAGACACTTTTGAAGGCGGCTGTACCTGTGGCGCTATTCGTTACCGGATGGAAAGCCAACCCCTCTTTGTTCATTGTTGCCATTGTTACTGGTGTCAACGCGAAACGGGTACGGCTTTCGCGCTCAATGCCATGATTGAGGCTGATCGAGTCACGCTGCTCCAGGGTAAGCCGGAGATAACCTTAACGCCTTCAAACAGCGGTAAGGGTCAAAAATTCTGGCGTTGCCCGCAGTGTCGTATCGCCGTATGGAGCAACTATTCCGGGGCAGGCGAAAAGGTGCATTTCCTCCGCATTTGAAACACTCGATGAAGCACAGCGTTTACCGCCAGACATACATATCTTCACGGCATCGAAGCAACCCTGGGTCGTCATCCCTGACGGGCATCTCGCCGTCGAGGCATACTACGACCGCAAGCACTACTGGCCGGAAGAGAGCCTCGCGCGACGGAAAGCGTGTCTGGAATGATCCAGTTTGCCCCTTAAGGTCTTGTTCAGTGCCTGACATGCGAATATTTCACAGCGTTCCAATTTCTACAATGGCACTACACTCTTGACCTAATTCAAGTAATGTTTTCCTCGAACTGAGGTGCATCGTCACATATTGTATCCCATGAAGCCTTGGAGCCTACGTATATGTGCCCCATGACTTCTGGTCCGGGATCATCATCTAGAACTCCTGCTGGCACAAAGCAAATAGGTTGCTCGCCATGCGTTTGAGGAAGCGGCGACCCACAATTAGCGCAAAATGTTGAAGACCAACCGTCAGGAAAATCAAATTTGCGGATGTGCTCTTCTCCCGAAGTCCAAGCTAGGTGTTCGGGTGCTGCGTAGGCTACCGCATTTGATCCAGTGCCAGAAACTTTACGGCACTTTGAACAATGACAATGGCCGACCGCCGTGAGATCACCACGTATTTCAAACTTTACGCATTGACATAGACAACTTCCTCTATACATTATGAATTTCCTCACTGTTGATAACATACATCATGCGTGGGCAATGATTATAGAAACCCGCGGCGGGCTTTTCAAAACTCTATGATGATGAACCAAGGATAACTGAAACGAGAAAATAGACTCCTTCACAATCGCTTCGACTGTTATAGTCCAGTTAGCGGCCACTATCGCCTTCTATGTTTGGACAGTCAAAATCGACCCACTGCTGTCGTTCACTCTTCCCCACAAATGAATCTCTAAAGCCGACGTTGGGTCCCATTCAGGCAGAAGACATCGCGGCACGCGCCTAGATACCAGTAGCCTGCGGCAATGCTGGCCTTGACCGGCCGACGTTGACCGATCAAAATCGGACTTTACCCCCTCAACCGTTTACGGAGTGTAATTATTCTTCAAATGAAATCGATTAAAATCACTTCTCGCCGTCTCGAATCAAAGGAATCCAAATGGATGGACGAAGGTTTTGACCAACTCTCTCACGAAGAAGGCGTTGAAATTGAGAGCTCTGAGCGAATTAGTTTTGTTGCTGAAAACGGTTCAGAACTAGCGGGCTGTGCATCAGGACTAGCCTTCAAAAATGGGAATGAGTATTCCGGATGGTTTCAAATCACCGATTTATACGTAGCCAAAGAGTTGCGCTCACAAGGAATTGGTCAAGAGCTGTTACGCGCACTGGAAGCCCATATCCACACCATGGATCTAGAACGCATCTTCTTGTGGACCTCGGGCA
>JBPCXM010000169.1:0-4560 GCA_051008535.1 Pseudomonadales bacterium
GCGCGGCTTAGGGCAGCAGGCGCTGGCTTACAATATTCCATTGGTAGGCGGCGATACCACGCATGGGCCGCTGACGATCAGCGTGCATATTGTCGGACAGGTGCCGCAGGGCCAAGCGCTATTGCGCAGTGGCGCCGGCGTGGGAGACTCGATTTACGTTTCAGGTACGCTGGGCGATGCGGCTGCTGCCTTGCAACTTATCAAAGTCGATGACTACGATAGCGTCGACGCGCCCTATTTATTGCAACGTTTTTACGCCCCAGAAATTGATTTTGCACTAGGTGCCGCGCTGCGTGGCAGTGCGACGGCTGCCATCGATGTGTCTGATGGCCTGCTTGCCGACCTTGGTCATATTTTGAAAACCAGCCGCGTCGGCGCGGTGGTCAACGTTGACGCCGTACCGCGCTCGGCGGAGTTGCTGCGTTTTACAAGCGAGCAACAGGCGCTGGATTGGGCGCTTAGCGGTGGCGATGATTATCGACTGTGCTTTACCATGCCGGCGCAGCATGCAGGCGCGTTGAGAGATCAAGGCTTTCGACTAACTTGCATAGGCGAGATAGTGGAGGGCGAGGGCTTGCGCTGCCAGTTGGAGAGTGGCGAGCAATACCAGCCCGAACGCGGTGGTTATCAACACTTTTGACAATGCGTTTTGAATAAAACCGTGTGGGGTGTTATTGCCGTGGTTGCGGCCTTTCTCGCGTTGCAATTGTTTGCCGCGCCCGAACAGCCTCTCGCGGACGAGCCTTTCAGTGGTCGGGTGCGCTACGTGGTCGACGGCGATAGTCTCTATGTTGAAGGGGTCGAGCCCCAAATTCGGCTATGGGGTATTAACGCCCCGGAGCGTGACGAGCCTGGTCACGAGCAGGCAACTAAAACGCTGCGCAAGTTAGTGCTGCAAAAACCTATCACGTGCTATCGGCAGGGCACCGATAAATTCGGCCGCACAGTCGCGCGTTGTGAAACCAAAGCCGGCAAAGACATTAGCCAGGAAATGCTGGACAGTGGTAAAGCCAGCGAGTATTGCTGGTTTTCCAAGGGATTTTACGGCACTTGCTAAAATAATCCTCAATACCCGGATTTGCCGCCACTACTTTCATCGCCGTACGGCAACCAGATATTCTTGACCTGGCAAGCCTCGCGCAGGAAGCGGCGACCTTCGCCGTCTTTGGTCGAGAACCAATCGCGGGCTTTACCGTAGTTTACCCAGCTGCGCTTCACATTACATTCGGAGGCTTCTTCTACGGCCTTGCTGCCCGCGGCGGAACCGTGATACCAAATGCCGTCGACCTGGTGATGCTCGGCAAGCACTTTGGTCAGTGTTTCGCGATCTCCCGTTACCAGGTTAACGACACCAGCTGGCACGTCGGAGGTTTCCAGCAGTTGATAGAAATCCGTCGCCAACAGAGGATAGCGCTCGGAAGGCACCACAACAACACGATTGCCCATCGCCACTGGCGGTGCGAACAGCGACACAAAAGACAGTAGCGGCATAATGTCGGGGCATACAATGCCCATCACGCCGATCGGCTCATTTACCGCCAGCGCCACGTTGCGTAACGGGGGTGTATGCACCAGTCCGTCGAATTTGTCCGCCCAGGCGGCGTAGCTAAACAAGCGGCTGATGGTTACTTCTACTTCACGTTTGGCCGTGCGGCGAGTGGCGCCGGTTACGGCAATCAACCGTTGCGCGAATTCGGTGTCGCGATAGCTTAGGTTCTCAGCGACATAATAGAGAATCTGCGCTCGTGTGTGGGCCGTGGCTTTTGACCAACTCTCCGCCTTGCTGGCAGCTTCGACGGCATTGCGGATATCTTTGCGATTGCCGTCGGCCACGCGACCGGCGTAGGCTCCCTCGTGGTTTACAACGATGCGAGAGTTGCCACTGTCTGCGCGGACCTGTTTACCGCCGATATAATGTTTGGCGGTTCTATCGACCGTCGCCGCATCCTTTGGCAAGTGCGGTTCTCCGGCTGGAGTGCTGATAATGTTTTCCACCCCTTTGAGTTCCCCTTCGACCTGTTGCAGGTACTCGTACATGCCCTCTTTGCCGCCCTCACGACCGAAGCCAGATTCGCGGTAGCCGCCAAAGCCGCACGCGGCATCGAACTGATTGCTACTATTGACCCAAACGACCCCGGCTTTTATTCCAGAGGCAGCTTCGAGTGCGCGGTTAATATTTTCTGACCATACACTGGCGGCCAGCCCGTAGCGAACGTTATTCGATAGCGCTACGGCCTCGTGCGAGGTACGGAATGTCATTGCGGTAAGTACCGGACCGAAAATCTCTTCCTGTGCCGCCGTGTTACTGGTAGTGACATCGGTTAACAAAGTTGGTGGGTAAAAACAGCCCTCTGCAGGACACTCGACCGGGGGTTGCCAAAGACTGGCGCCCTCACCGACACTCTTCGCGACTAAGGACTCGATACGCTCGCGTTGGATAGGGTCGACGATGGCACCCATATCGATAGTCTTATCCAACGGGTCACCGATACGGAATCGTTCCAGGCGCTGTTTGATTTTTTCGATAAATCGGTCGGCAACACCTTCCTGCACCAACAACCGCGAGCCGGCGCAACACACTTGGCCTTGATTCAGCCAGATGGCGTCTACCAGGCCTTCTACCGCACTGTCGAGGTCCGCATCTTCGAACACGATGAAGGGTGATTTGCCGCCTAACTCAAGCGTGAGTTTCTTACCCGAGCCGGCGGTTTCGCGGCGAATGCGTTTACCGACGGCGGTTGAGCCGGTGAAGGCAATTTTGGCAATGTCTGGATGGTTCACGATGTGCGCACCGGTCTCGCCGGCGCCGGTGACAATATTCACAACGCCCGGCGGTAAACTGACTTCGCGGCAAAATTCAGCGAAATACAGCGCGCTTAAACTTGTGTATTCCGCGGGTTTGAGCACCACGCAGTTGCCAGCGGCAATCGCTGGCGCGATTTTCCAGGCCAGCATCAGAATGGGGAAATTCCAGGGAATGACCTGGCCGACCACGCCCAGCGGCGCCTGATCGGGCAATTCCCGCTCAAGCAGCTGCGCCCAGCCGGCGTGATAATAAAAATGCCGGGCAACCAACGGTACGTCAATATCGCGTGTCTCGCGAATCGATTTGCCGTTGTCCATGCTTTCCAAAACCGCGAGAAAGCGGCTGTTTTTTTGCACCGCTCTTGCCAGGGCATAGAGATATTTGGCGCGTTGATGCCCACTCAGCCCCGACCATTTTGGAAAAGCCTGCGCAGCGGCACTGACCGCAGCATCCACGTCGTCTTTGCCGGCGCTCGCGATGCGGGCCAGCTCTTCACCAGTTGCCGGATTGCGGCTGGTGATTGATGGGGTCGATGTTTTTGGGGCACACCACTCGCCATCAATAAACAGCTCAAACCCGCTCTGATGTTGTTGCAGCCAGTCCTGCACATAGTCGGACTGCTCCGGTGCCGGACCATAACTCATAGTTTGGAAAATCTCTGCGACTTCGTTCATGGCACTCTCTTAATAACGCTGATGGCTCTCATAATGGCGCTCATGACACTCTCAAGCTAACGGTTGATGATGACCAGCCGCATAGTGGCCGGTAACAAAATGCTCGAGCTGACGCTCGATATCGCCGAGCAAGCTAGATGCGCCGAAACGAAACAGTTGCGGCATAAGCCACTCGTTACCCAACTCCTCTTTGATAAGAACCAGATAACTTAACGCCAGCTTGGCGTTACCAATGCCGCCAGCCGGTTTGAAGCCAACGCGTTGACCGGTGCGCTCAAAGTATTCGCGCACCATACGCACCATGATCAGGCTAACAGGCAAAGTAGCGTTTTCCTTCTCCATGCCGGTAGACGTCTTAATGAAGTCGGCGCCGGCCATCATGCACACCATCGAGGCCTTGCCGATCTGATTGATAGAGCCCAACTCGCCGGTAGCGATAATGGCTTTCAGCCGCGCCTCGCCGCAGGCTTCGCGAAATGCTTTGACTTCGTCGTATAGTGCTTGCCAGTGGCCGGTCAAAACATGCTGGCGGCTGATCACGATATCAATCTCGCCGGCGCCGGCCTGCACGGATGCTTCGATTTCCTGCAGTCGTGTGTCGAATGGCGACAGTCCCGCTGGGAAACCGGTTGATACAGCGGCTACCGGAATACCGGAACCTTGTAGTGCATCGACCGCCGTTTCGATCATAGAATGGTAGACACAGACGGCGCCCGTGGTGAGGCCGATATCGGCAACACCAAGTGCTTGCAGAATATCGCGCCGCACCGGTTGGCGCGCCTTGGCGCTTAGTCTTTGTATGCGGCCCGGAGTGTCATCGCCGGCCAGTGAAGTCAGATCAATGCAGGATATTGCCTTCAACAACCAGGCCGCCTGCCATTGTTTCTTAACCGTTCTACGACCGCCTAGCGTAGCGATACGGCGCTCAACGGCTGTTAGATTAACGCGCACGCCTTGTACCCAATCGGCGTGAAAGTCGGTGCCAGCGTTACGTGGAATCTTGTTAACCAGGGTAAGATTAGGTGCGGCGTCTTCCGCCCGTTGGGCAGATAGGCTATTTGCATCGATTGTTGCTGGTTC